>JACRPW010000078.1:0-15197 GCA_016223005.1 Deltaproteobacteria bacterium
ATGGTATTTCTTTTTCGATATATCATCAACGAATTTGACACTTTGTTCCCTCAGATTAAAGTAACCGAATTTAAACAACTCCCCATCCGCACCATTGACTTTAATAAGCCCTCTGATAAAGCCATCCACGATAAACTCGTTTCCCTTGTTGACCGCATGCTTGATTTACACAAAAAGAAAAACTCAATGCCGCCGTCATCAGAAAGGGAAAAGTTTGAAAGGGAGATAGCGGTTACGGATGAAAAGATAGATGATATTGTTTATGGGCTTTACGGGATAACGGAGGGGGAGAGGAAGATAATTGAAGGGGAATAAAGAAAGTTCAAAGTTCAAAGGTCAAAATTAAACCGTAAGATGTTTCATTTAACGAAAGAAGAAATTGACAATTTTTTAGGAAGTCCTCCGTGGGATATTGGTAAATTACGCAAGTGCTATTTTCGCGATTTCCAAAAGACGCATGAAATAATAAAAAATTTGCATGGGGGAATACTTTTTAATGAAATTAAATCATTGAGGCTATCTTTAAATATTTTTCTTAATGCGATAGATGATCTCATTACTTCAATTAACAAATTCAAATATGAATCGGCCCATCCAGTATTTTGGCACAAAATAAACCGACCATTTGCAGATAAGATTGAAGTAACAATCCAACGGGGAATTCTTTCCTCAGATATATGTGCAATGGCATTAGTTGAACACTCTCGCAAATTTAACAAAAAATATCCGGTTGCAGGGTATGAAAGAGAAATTAAGAGATTCTTTCACAACAATGAGCAACATAGGTTTATTCACGGTCTTAGACGCTTCATAACGCATGTCAAGTTCACAAAAGCCAACTGGGAAATTTCTTATTCAAAAGATGAAGGAAGAAATGTTTTTTTCATTCTTCCAAAGAATGACCTGCTTGAGTTCAAAGACTGGAATTCATTAGCAAGGTCATTCATCCTAAAACACGAAAAAGGAATTGATGTTGAAAATTTATTTGATGTCTATTCTGGTGAAGTAAGAAAATTTCACAACTGGCTCAGGGTCTCATTGTTAAATAAATACGGAGATATTATTTCAGAATATTTGAGATATTTAAGGGTGATCAAAGGCTTTGATTCCGAAAATTATTGGAATATTTTGATTCACCAAGTTATTCCTCAGAAGAATATTGACCCTTATATTTACTTGGATCAATATTTGACAGAAGACGAACTAGAAGATGTTTTTTCCCTGCCATACAGGTCAAAAGAGCAAGTTGACAGAATAATTGAATTGGTAGACTCATATAAAATTTGTAATGATTCCATGCGAAAAGATATTTATGAAATTTGCAAAGTTAAAGAGACATAGCAAGTAGGTTCGGTCAAGCGCAGCAGACCCAACATGGTTTAATGCGTCGCGCTTTGCTTCACCCATCCCAGAAAAATAGGGTCAGCGACCATTATCGTATGGGCATGGTAAGGTCAAAACGATTGATTTTACGGTGTGGTTAGGGTAAAGTAAAACGAAACGAGGAGGTAAAATATATGCAAACAAATCAAGCAACAGCAGAAGTCTTTTTTACAGCCTTTAAGGCGCTTAAAACCAATGAACAAGAGGCTTTTCTTGAAAAGGTAATAAGCGACCCTACGCTAAGAGAAGACCTTATTGATATAGCCCTTATTGAGGAAGCAAAGAAGGTCAAGGGTAAGTCAATTTCTGCCAGAGAATATTTTACAAAGCGTCACAAGACAGGGAAGGCTGCTTGAGTTTTTATAATGTCAAACTAATGACTCGGGCGCAGAAAGACCTTGATGGTTTTTCAGGCAAACTATTATCAAGAAAAGTGATTTTCCTTGTTGACAGGCTGCTGACACTCCACAAAAAGGGGGACCCTTGTCATTTCATCATGTTTTTAAACTCATCTTCTGTTATTATTTTCAAACCGAGTTTTACTGCCTTATTATACTTTGAACCCGGCTCACTCCCCCCAACTACATAGTCAATATTTTTGCTTACACCTGATGCTGTTTTGCCGCCAAGTTTTTCTACCAGTTCCCTTGCCTCATCCCTTGAAAACGATTCTAAAGCGCCTGTAAAAAGAAAGGTCTTGCCAGAGAGTTTCCCACGTCCAGATGGCACCTCCGTTTTTATCATTTCAGGAAATACTACTCCTGCTTTTTTTAAATTTTCAATAACCTTTATATTGTGTGGTTCATGAAAGAAATCAAAGATGCTCTCTGCTGTCTCCGGACCTATGTCGCGGACTGATAAAAGACGCTCCTTATCAGCGCCCATCAATATCTTCAGACTTCCAAACTCTTCTGCCAGTATCTGTGCCATTCTTTCTCCAACCTGTCTTATGCCGAGGGCGTATATAATTCTTGGCAGTGCAGGGGTCTTGCTCTTTTCAACAGCATCAATCAGATTCTCTGCAGATTTTTCTGCCCATCTCTCAAGTTTTAAAATATCTCCTTTTTTCAGATAATACAAATCTGCTACATCTTTTATAAGTCCGTCATCAACAAACTGCTCAATATTCCTTTCACCGAGTCCTTCAATATCCATTGCCCTCTTTGATGCAAAATGCCTTATTGTTTCTTTTACCTGAGCAGGGCACAAGAGTCCGCCTGTGCAAAAATGTATTGCCCCAACTCTTTCAACCCTTGAACCACACAGAGGGCATTTATCAGGGATTTTATAAACAACCTCTTTGCCTGTCCTCTTATCTTTTACAACCATCACAACCTCAGGGATAACATCTCCTGCCCTTTCCACCACAACTGTATCACCAATCCTTATATCCTTTCTACCTATCTCATCCTGATTATGAAGTGTTGCCCTTTCTATGGTTACACCGCCCAGCCCGACAGGCTCCATTACTGCAACAGGTGTAAGCGCACCTGTTCTCCCAACCCCTATTTCTATATTCTTAATCCTTGTTGTCTCCTGCCGTGGTTTAAACTTATATGCCAACGCCCATCTTGGACTCCTTGTTATGACACCAAGTCTTTCCTGAAGTTCAAGACTATTAACCTTTATGACTATGCCGTCCAGTTCGTATGGAAGGTTTTCCCTCATTTTCTCCATATCCTTATGGTAATCCATGACCGCATCTATGCCTTTACATATTTTAATGAGAGGGTTTACCTTAAAGCCAAACGCCTTTAATGTCTGCAATGTCTCCCAGTGAGTTTTAAACTTAATGCCTTCAACTGCTCCAATACCATAGCAAAATATGTCCAAAGGTCTTATTGCTGTTATGCGGGGGTCTAACTGCCTAAGTGAACCTGCAGCAGCATTTCTTGGGTTTGCAAAAAGCGGCTCACTGCTCTTTCCCCTTTCCTTGTTCAGTCTTTCAAATGCCTTGATAGGTAAAAACATCTCGCCCCTAACTTCAAGATGAGAAGGGATGGAAAGCCGTGAGCCGTGAACCGTGAGCCGTGAGCCGTGGAGCAGCCTCATCGGGATACTCCTTATCGTCCTTATATTCTGCGTTACATCCTCTCCTGTATATCCATCACCTCTTGTTGAACCTGCTTTAAACCTGCCATCTCTGTAAACAAGTTCCACTGCAAGGCCATCCATCTTTGGCTCAGCAACATATTCGATATTGCTATCTATTTTTAAAAGTTTTTTTATCCTGTTGTCAAAATCTGCCGCCTCTTCCCGGGTGAAGGCATTACTTAAAGACAACATCGGTACAGTATGTTTAATATTTCCAAATGCCTCTAATGGTTTTGCGCCAACCCTTTGCGTAGGTGAATCAGATGTAATCAAATCGGGGTGCTTGCCCTCAATCTCCTCAAGCCTATGCATGAGTTTATCATATTCAGCATCAGAGATAACAGGGCTGTCCAGGACATAGTAGCGGTAATTGTGAAAATCTATCTCTTCACGAAGCCTTTCAATCTCTTTTTTTAAATCTCCCTTTGTCATTTTTTCAATAGGGTTGGAGCAGACTTGCCCTCAGCATATCCATGGGCATAGTCCACACCAATCTCTTTAACCTAAAAAAGCGATTCACCTTTTCTCTATGTCCTCTGTGGCTGCCTTTTAATGCATTCTTTGTGTATAAAATCGCTCAATTTGGGTTACATCAATTTTTATTCGTATGTTACTTATCAGAAAATAACAAAAAAATCATCTGGAATTAAAGGTTGTATAGGAAAAGACTTTAATAAATGAATGGATATGGTTATAATTAAACAAGGTATGATAATTGAGCCTGTCCAAAATATTTTAGACCCGTTTGATGTCTTTACCAGAGTATCTAGCAAGCCATATCCCTTTATCCTTGAAAACAGCATAAACACAATTTCTAAAGAAAGAAGTGCATATACATCATGGTTAGGCAGATTTTCCATTGTTGGCTGTGAGCCAGAAATCATTATAAAGGCATGGCAGAACTCCATTGAAATTATCCAAGATGGCTGCAAAAAAATAATTAAGGAAGACCCATTCGCTGTTCTGGATTCCATACTTTTTAAATATAAAGGATGTCATGAAGGATTTCCAAGCGGCGCCGCCGTAGGTTATTTCGGTTATGACCTAAAAAACCTTCTGGAAGACCTTCATCCTAAAAAACAAGACCCATTATCCATACCTGACATGATAATGGGGATATACGGTACCCTGTTTGTGTATGACCATTATGAGAGCAAAGGCTATATAGTATCTTCAGATGCAGGGGAAAAAAGGCTTGAAAGATTTAAAGAGATTCTTAGATTGCCGTTATCAATTATCGGTGATGGTCTTGAGCCTAAGACGCAAGTGACCAAAGAATTATTTTTATCCAATTTCACAAAGGATGAATATATAAGTGCCATAAAAAAGGCAAAGGCATACATAAGAGAAGGGGACATATACCAAATCAACCTTTCCCAGAGGTTTTCAGCCCCATTCGCACAAGACCCAATGATACTTTACTCAAAACTCCGAAAGAGCCACCCTGTAGAGTTCAGCGCATTTTTTGATTATGGGGATTTTCAGGTTATCAGCAATTCGCCAGAATGTTTTTTGAAGATACAAAATGGGATAATAGAAACATATCCTATTAAAGGCACAAGACCGCGCGGCAGTTCTTCTGAAGAGGATGCGGAAATTGTAAAGGAACTAAAGACAAACACAAAGGAACTTGCTGAGCATATAATGATAGTTGATTTAGAGAGAAATGATTTAGGGAAGGTGTGTATAACAGGCACGGTCAGGGTAAAGGAACTTGAAAGGGTGGTTACCTATCCAACACTTCATCATATGGTATCGTGCGTGGAAGGTAAAATAAAAGATGGTGTGAGTGCAGTTGACTGCATAAAGCCGTGTTTTCCGGGAGGCTCTGTTACAGGTGCGCCAAAAATAAAGGCAATGGAAATCATAGATGAACTTGAGCCAACACCCAGAGGGATATACACAGGTGCCATAGGTTATATAGATTTTTCAGGTAGTGTTAATCTTGGTATGGCAATAAGGACTGCTGTGGTCAAAGACAAAAAACTCTATCTGAGTGTAGGCGGCGGTATTGTTGCAGACTCTGTTCCAGAGGATGAATATGCAGAGACCTTGTTAAAGGCAGAGGCATTTTTAAAAATATTATGAACCATCGCCCTATCATCCCTGTCCTCATCTCATTTGTTTCAGGCATTGTAATTGCCACTTATTACCCTATATCAGAGGATATAATATTTTCCCTCCTTATTGCGATACTGCTCTTTGCAATACTTTTGCTTCTTAAAAGGATAGGTCTATATCCTGCAATTTATCTTGCATTCTTTTTTCTTGGCTCACTCCTTATGTTTCAGGAAATAAATCCTGTCTTACCGCCAAACCATATAAAGAATATTATAGGTGATAAAAAAGAGAAACTGAACATTCAGGGGAAACTTTATCGTTCTCCTGAAAGGTTTACTGACAGAACAAGGCTGTATGTGGAGGCAGAAAGATTATTCAAGGAGAATGATCCTGTTTCAATCAACGGTAAAATCCTTTTAACAGTTGACAGCCCTGATGTAAATTTAAGATACGGCGACAGAATCAGATTTATATCAAAGACCAGTAAACCAAGAAACTTTGGAAACCCCGGAGAATATGATTACAAATGGCATTTTGAAAGAGAAGGGATATATGCAAAGGGTTTTATGGAAAATGAAAGATGGATTGTGCCTGAAGGCAGAGAAACCCATTTTTTATGGACAGGTCTTGAAAATATCAGAAAGGCTCTGAATGACCTTATAGATAAGACTGCTTCTAACAACAAAGGTATTATGAAGGCACTCCTTATTGGTGAAAGCGGCGAGATACCAAAAGAGATAAGGGCAATCTTTGCAAAGACAGGCACTTCACACATTTTAGCAATGTCCGGACTGCACATAGGCATTGTTGCTTTTGTTGTTTACAGCCTGTTTTACAAGATTCTTATACAATCAGAAAAACTGACACTAAAATTTAATATAAGAAAATTAGCCGCCGCCGCCAGCATACCTCCTGTTTTATTTTACGGTCTTATTGCAGGCATGCCTGTGTCAACGCAAAGGGCTGTAATCATGGTTATTGTATTCATACTGGCACTTATCATTAACAGAGAAAAGGATTTATTTAATACCCTTGCCCTTGCTGCTTTTGTAATCCTTATCATATCTCCGTCAGCGGTTTATGATATATCGTTTCAACTCTCATTTGCATCTGTGGCTGCCATCGTCTATTTGATGCCAAAGTTTAAAACCTCTGGCTCTGAACCGCTGCCTCACAGCAGGTATATACGGTTAAGAGATAAAATCATAACAGGACTCCTTGTTTCAATTGCTGCCTCACTCGGCACATCCTTAATAGTCGCATATCACTTCCATAGAGTCTCTATAACAGGTATCTTTGCGAACCTTATTGCTGTGCCTCTAATAGGTTTTATTATTGTGTCTATGGAACTCGCGGCAGGGGCTGTATCTTTATTTTCTTTTATGCTTGCTAAATTTATTATGCAGACAGCGTCCATTATTCTGTCATTTTCTGTATGGATTATAGAACTCTTTTCCCGACTTCCATACTCATCCATCTGGGTTTCAGCACCAACAGTATTTGAGTTCGTGCTGTTTTATTTTTTGATAATATCCATTACAGAAATCAGAAGGGCAGGGTTTGTAAAATATGCCGTGATTGTTCTGACTATCATTCTTATTGGTGATTACGGATACTGGTATTACAAGGTAAATTATAATAAAGACTTAAAGGTTACATTTTTGAGCATAGGTCAGGGTGATTCTGCACTTGTTGAATTCCCGAAAGGTACGAGGATGCTCGTAGACGGCGGCGGTTTTAGGGACAGTGATTTTGATACAGGAGAAAGGCTCATAGCGCCGTTTCTATGGAAGAGCAAGATAAAGACCATTGACTATATTGTTATGAGCCATCCTCAGTCTGACCATTTTAAAGGACTTAAATTCATTGCAGAGAATTTTAATGTAAAAGAGTTCTGGTGGAACGGCGATAATTCTTTAAGTCCTGAATTTAAGGAATTGATGCAGACTATTGAGAAGAAAAATATCAAAAAGAGGTCCATTGATATGGAAGTGATGGATATAAATGGAGTAAAGATAGAATCCTTAAATCCAATAAAACCAGAAGTTATATCTGATAAAAATAATGCATCACTTGTCATGAGACTTTCCTTTGGTAAAGTGGGTTTCCTCTTTACAGGAGATATAGAAAAAGAAGCAGAAGAATCTCTCTTAAAAGAAGGGAAAGACATAAAGGCAGATGTCTTAAAGGTCCCGCATCACGGCAGTCAAACATCATCAACCGAAGGATTTATAAGAGATGTCAGCCCACAGATTGCTGTAATATCCCTTGGATATGCAAATCCGTTCAGGTTTCCACATGAATCTGTTGTTGAAAGGTATCAAGACATGGGTATAAAGATTATGAGGACAGATACTGTGGGTGCGGTTACTGTAGAAACAGATGGGAATGAAAAGCGAGTGTCATCCTACTGGTAAAACCTTATCTTGTTATATTGAAGCCTGTGAATTCACCAGTATAGTCAAGCCACTTTATATCCACACTATCAACCATTGCACCAGAAGGACCCTGCCTGCACCATTTGATAACCTTCTTAACCGCCTCTTCATCACCTTCAAGCATTGCCTCAACTTTGCCGTCCCTTGTATTTCTTACCCAGCCATTAACATTATGGCTAAAAGCCGTATCCTTTGTATTTGCCCTGAAGAATACGCCCTGAACAATGCCTTCTATAATAAGATGCGCCCTGACTTTACGCATATGCTCTTCTCCATTTTTAACTATTTTCAGGTGCAATGCCTTTTCTCAAATGATATACTTTTTTCTATGGACATTCAACTCTTAAACAGGGTTATAAGCGAACTCAAACCTGAAATCCCCGGCGGCATTATATCAAATGTCCATCAGATGGATGAAAGGCATATTATCTTAAAGATATTTGCACGGGGCAGGGATTTTAGACTCCTTATATCAGTTCATCCTCAATTTTTCAGAATCCATCTTACGGAAAAAAGATATGTAAACCCTCCTGCACCCCTCAGATTCTGTAGTTATTTAAGAAGCCATTTAGTAAATCAGCAGATAGAAGATATATCAGTTGTTGAAGGGGAAAGGGTTGTTCAGATATTGTTTAAAGACTTTATTCTTATTATTGAACTTACAGGACGGGACAGCAACATTATCCTTGTGGATAAAAATATGGTGATTCTTGATGCCCTGAGATACTTCTCTCAGGATAAGGGATACCCAAGACCTGTAATGTCGGGTCTTATTTATACACCACCGCCTGCAGGCAAAAAACATTCTGCAGGGTTTAATATATCTCTGGATAATTTTTCATCCTGCAACAGAGCGGTTGATGTATTTTATGAGAGTCCGGTAGATGAGGAAAGATTTACAAGGGAAAAGGCAGATTTAGTCAGGACTGTAAATGATGTCAAAAAGAGACTAGAGAGAAAACTTGAAAACCTCTTTGAAGACAGAAAGAAGGCAGAGGATAATTTAAAACTACAAAGATATGGAGAACTCCTTCTGGCAAACTTCTCTAAAATAAAGAGGGGAATGAAAGAGGTAAGTGTCCTTGATTACTACAATGAACCTCCGCAAGAGATAATAATCCCAATTGACCCTGCGCTTCTGCCGCAGGAAAATATTGATAAAATCTTTAAAAGGGTTAAGAAGGCAAAGAGGGCAATAGAACTTTTAAAAGAGAGGATGCCGTCTGTTGAAGATGAGATTAAATATCTTGAAGATGCATTGTTTCAAATTGATGCATTGGAAGAGAAAGATGATGTTTTAGCAGTAAGAGAGGCGCTAATATCCGCAGGTTATATAAGGGCAAATACAGAAAGAAATAAAAAAGAGGAAATCAAAACAGAGCCTATCAGAAGATTTAAATCCACTGACGGCTGTGAAATACTTTGCGGGAAGACAAGTACTGGCAATGACCTCCTCTTAAAAAAATATGCAAGGGATTATGACCTGTGGTTTCATGCCTATGGTGTGGCAGGTTCTCATGTCCTTTTAAGGTTCAAAGAAAAGAATAAAGAACCGTCTCAAAATTCAATTTTTGAGGCAGGGGCTATTGCTGTATTTTTCAGCAAGGCAAAGAATAGCACAAAGGCAGAGGTTGCATACACAATTGCAAGGAATGTCAAAAAACCAAAGGGAGCAAAACCGGGGCTTGTAACAATAACCAATTATAAAACCATAATGGTTAAGATTGATGAGAATACTGTTAAGAGATTGACTACCTCGCCTGTAAACCCATAACCCAAAAATAGACATAGTGTGGTTTTAAATCGCTATTTTACGGGCATAAGGTGTTATTACCAAATTCCAAGTAATTATGTTATGGTATTATTTATATTTTTGGCAAGTTAAATTATGACTTTCATTCCTGACGACAAAATAGATGCGATAAGAGAGCGGGCTGATATTGTCCAGATTGTTTCTGAATATGTAAGTTTAAAAAAAGCGGGCAAAAACCACAAAGGACTCTGTCCGTTCCATCCTGAAAAAACACCTTCATTCACAGTTAGCGAGGATAAGCAGATATTTTACTGCTTCGGCTGTCATACAGGCGGAAATGTTATTACATTTCTGATGAGGCACGAAAATATGTCATTCCCTGAGACTGTCCAACATCTGGCAAAAAGGTATGGGATAGAGATAAATGAAGTCAGGAGTCAGGAGTCAGGGGTCAGGAGTCAAAAGGAGCAGATGTTTTCAATGAATCAGGCGGCATCAGAGTTTTTTATAAAAAACCTTCAAACTGATTCAAAGGGGGCTCAGAATGCAAGGGATTATCTGAAAAAAAGGGGTTTAACAAATGATATTATTAAAGAATTCAAAATCGGTTATGCGCCTGATTCATGGGATGGTGTTTTGAATTTTTTGAAATACAAAAAATCCCCTCTTGATATTGCTGAAAAGGTCGGACTTATTATTAAGAAAAACGATAGATACTATGATAGGTTTAGAAACAGACTGATGTTCCCGATTTTAGATGTTCAAGCAAGGATTATCGGTTTTGGTGCAAGGACTTTGGGCAATGACGACGCAAAATACATAAACTCTCCTGAGTCAGAAATATTTAAAAAAGGAGAGGTGTTTTATGGTATCCATCAGGCAAAGGCATATGTATCAAAGGCTGGATATACGCTGGTTGTAGAGGGATATTTTGACTTGATAGCACTCCATCAATACGGTTTTAAAAACTCCATTGCAACAATGGGAACTGCACTAACAGAAAATCACTTGGTAAAATTAAGAAACTACGCAGGCGAGGTTTATGCGCTTTTTGATGGTGATGAGGCAGGCAGACGCGCTGCCCTGCGGAGCGTCCCGCTTTTTCTGGATGAAGACACAAAAGCAAGGGTTGTGCTTATACCCCACGGTATTGACCCTGATGACCTTTTAAGAAAACAGGGCAGGGAATCACTGGAAAGATGCATAAAAGAAGCCCAGTCGTTCATGGATTTTCTCATTGATGAAACAAAGAAAAGGTTTGACACTACATCATCCCGCGGAAAGATTGCATTTATAGAAGATGTTGGCCGCTATATCTCTAAGATAAAAAACAATGTGGAAAAAAACTTCTATACAGAAAAAACTGCCCATCTTATGCAGGTGGGCAGGGATGTGGTTGTGTCTGCGATAAAACAAAACACAATCTCCAAGCCCCAAACAGCAAGAATTAAACCTTCAGGCAAAGAGGTGGCTTTATCAAGGGTATCAGGCGCAAGACTTGCGGAAGAAACCATATTGAAGATATTGGTCTTTTATCCAAATTTTTACAGTGAAAGGATAAGAGAGGTCATAGAGGCATTTAAAGACAGCACATTAAAGGATGCAGGAAGGTTTTTGGCGGCAAAACATGATTCAAATATGGATGAGAAACTTTGCATCGCTGATTTACTTGATAAGATGCCTGATGAAAATGTAAAACAGTGGTTCATCAAGACATCTATTTCCGATATTGAAGATATAAAGGAGAACCCCGAAAAGATACTTGACGACTGCTGCAAGAAGGTTATTTCTTATAACATAGACAGAGAAGAGGTAAAAGGGTTATTAAAACAGTTTCAGGAGGCTGATAAGACAGGCGATAGAAAGCTGCTTGAAACAGCAGCAAAACAGTTTACTGAAAAGAAGAAGAAACTTTTGTAGGGGCTTGAATTGCCAGAAAATGTAAATGAACTTTCTTGGTTTAGGCAGAGGAACTTCTAAACCTTCCTCCACCAGATGATTGCTGATTTTTTTCTGAACCTTGCAATAAGTCCATAGTTTCTTTTCTCCAGTTTCCTTTTTAAAAATCTTCTTAATTTTTCGTCATATTCTTCTGTAACAACACCGAGATGTTCCTTCCAGAACTCAAGGGCGTCTTCCATATCATCAAATGGCTGGTCAAAATTATAGTCTATTATATTTATATTAGCGAAGATGCCGAAGGAATGAAGGGCATTATATGTTTCCATATAATCTGTTTTTGGAGGGAATTCTTTATTGAATAAAACAGGGTAGAGTTCCTTGTAATAAAATTTATCTGCATTTGGATTAGCAGCACCAATAAGAAAGACCATCTTTTTTGCCCATCCTGAATTAAAACCCTTCAGGACAGGCATAGATATATCCCTTAAAAAATCTTTAGATTTTAATAGTTCGGGGACATTTGCACAAATGACTGCATCATGAGGCTTTACCTTAACCTCCCCCCACGAGGCATTGATTGTCTTAATATTCTTTATTTTCCTATTTTTTATCTCTTCATTAAGGATTTCAACCATTGCCCTTGATGGGTCAATGGCTGTCACCTTTTTACCAACATTTGCAAGGGGTATTGCAAATGTTCCGCAGCCGCTTCCTATATCAAGGAATGTCTTACAGTCCTTTGTCTCTGGCAGAATTATATCCAGTGCAGTCTTTGGAAGGGTGGAGTATTTTAATCCCTTTTGATACCACCTAGCCTTTAATGTATTCCAGAAACCGCCTTTCTTAAAACAACACATCAACTGCCTCCTTGACAGATGACACGCCTATAATCTCTATTGTTTTTCCTGACCCTTGACCGTGAAAAGCATACTTTTCACCCCTTGCCCCTATCTTCTTTGCATTATCTTTAGGTACTATACACCTTTCAAAACCAAGATTGGAAGCCTCTTTAAGCCTTAGTTCAGCCTGATTTATAGCCCGGACCTCGCCTGCAAGCCCAACCTCGCCGAATACAACCGTCTTTGGATTAACGGGCTTGTCCATATAATTTGATGCAATGGAAATAAGAATCCCCAAATCAACAGCAGGCTCTTCTAGTTTGAGTCCGCCTGCAACCTTCAAAAATATATCCTGATTTGCCATATTGAGCCCGATTTTTTTCTCAAGCACAGCCACCAGTACAGAAACCCTTGCGGATTCAATACCCACAACAGTCCTCCTCGGCATGCCGAATACAGTCGGACATACAAGGGACTGGACTTCAACAAGGATCGGCCTTGTGCCTTCTAAACTTGATACAACAACAGAGCCCGGCGCATTTTCAGGCCGTTCTGCAAGAAACAAGGCAGATGGGTTTGAAACCTCTTCCAGCCCAACATCCTTCATCTCAAATACGCCGATTTCCATAACAGAGCCGTAGCGGTTTTTAACTGCCCTGAGTATTCTGAAAGGATGACCCCTTTCCCCTTCAAAATATAAAACAGTATCAACCATATGCTCTAAAACCCTTGGCCCTGCAATAGCGCCGTCCTTTGTAACATGCCCCACTAAAAACACCGGCACATCCATTGCCTTTGCAAGAAGTATGAGGGCATATGCTGTCTCCCTTATCTGGCTCACGCTTCCCGGCGCTGATTCAAGGTTTTCTGTATATATGGTTTGGATAGAGTCAATGACAACTGCTGTCGGTTTGGTCTTTTTTATACAGTCAATAATCCTTTCAAGGTTTGTCTCTGCATAGATAAAAAGGGCTTCTGCCTTGATATTAAGACGTTCTGCCCTGATTTTGATTTGTCTTGGAGACTCCTCGCCTGTCACATATAAAATCTTTGCGCCATTTTGAGCCATCTTCCCCATTGCCTGAAGGAGGAGTGTTGACTTACCGATACCCGGGTCCCCGCCTATAAGCACAGCAGAGCCAAGGACAATGCCGCTGCCCAGCACCCTGTCAAGTTCAGTCACGTAGCTGCTTATTCTGTCTTCCTCCTTTGCAGAGACTGCTGTTATGGGCTGGGGAGATGCCTTATCTTCTGCCGCAATGCCTCCTCTTCTGCCTTTTTCTTCAACATATCTCTCCTCAATAAAAGAGTTCCACTGACTGCAGTCAGGGCATTTGCCAAGCCACTTTGGAGATTTATACCCGCATGACTGGCATGTATAGAATGTTTTAACCTTCGGTTTCATTTCTGTAATTCATCATAGAGAAACGGTCGTCGGGGTATGAGGCAAGACTGTCGCTGACAATAATCGGGCTATCATCTCCGCCGATTTTATGGATATCAAGATTGATGAAACTTGTATGATTTTATTGGCGGGCCTGAAGGGATTCGAACCCCTGACCCACTGCTTAGAAGGCAGTTGCTCTATCCAACTGAGCTACAGGCCCGTAAATGCGCATTTTTCTACCAAAGGCAGAAAAATGGTCGGGGCGAGAGGATTCGAACCTCCGACCCCCTGCTCCCAAGGCAGGTGCGCTACCAGACTGCGCTACGCCCCGAATCTTGAAATTTTTAACACATAAAATTTGCCTTTGCAAGTTTTTTAAGGATTTTTTTAAGGATTTTTACTAAAATATTGACAATTCTACTTGCTGTTTGAAAGGCTTGCATTGAGCAGGGGCAAAAAAGGAGTAATTTAAATGGAAATTCAGACTGAAAAAGGATATATAATAGGAAAGAGGCACAGTACCCTCGCTTCAGGAACATATGAACATATTCTATTGCTTACGCATTATTTGGGATTAATTAAAGGCAATGCCTAAATAAATCTTAAGAGGAGAAGTATGGATTTTTCAAACTTATGCATAGCCGGTTTTAAAGCCGCTGGCATCCAATGCGGTATCAAAAAAGATAACAAAAAAGACCTTGCACTCATCTATTCAGAAGTCCCTGCTGTTTGTGCCGGGGTGTTTACAACAAATAAAATAAAGGCAGCGCCTGTTCTTCTTGATATGCAGAGGATTAAAAAAGGCTTGTGTCAGGCTATTATTATAAACAGCGGCAATGCAAATGCCTGCACAGGAAAGCAGGGTTTAAAAGATGCAAAAGAAATGGCTGCCCTTACTGAAAAGATGCTTGGTATTAAAAAGGGGCTTGCCTTTGTGTCATCAACAGGGGTTATAGGACAGCCTCTGCCGATGGATAAAATAAAAAAAGGTATTACAACCATCGCATCTCACATCTCACATCTTACATCCACATACGGCTGGCATGACGCGGAAAAGGCAATAATGACGACAGATGCCTTCCCTAAGATTGCCTTTGAAAAATGCAGGATAGACGGCAAAGAGATTTCCATGCTTGGCATTGCAAAGGGCGCTGGAATGATAAAGCCTGATATGGCAACGATGCTTTCATTTATTGCAACAGATGCCAATATTGAAAGAAGTGCATTGCAAAAGGCATTAAAAACAGCAGTTGCTCGTTCATTCAACAGTATACCCGTAGACGGCGATACATCAACAAATGATACTGTACTGGCGATTGCAAATGGTTTTGCAGGGAATA
>JACRPW010000078.1:15214-33134 GCA_016223005.1 Deltaproteobacteria bacterium
ATAAAAGTTTTTGTGAAATATTAGAAAAGGTTTGTAAGAAACTTGCCGATATGATTGTCATAGACGGCGAGGGTGCTACAAAATTCTTGGAGTTTAAAGTCACAGGCACAAAAAATAATGAAGCTGCAAAAAGGATTGCAGATGTTGTTGCAAATTCCCTTTTGGTCAAGACTGCATTTTTTGGAGAAGATGCAAACTGGGGCAGGATTATGGCAGCAATAGGCAGGGCAGGTGTGGATGTAAAAGAGGAAAATATAAACATCTATTTTAATGAGGTTCCTGTTGTGTTGAACGGGCAAAAGGCGAAAGGCAAAGGGCTAAAGGCAAAAGATATAGAAAAAAAGGCGACAAAGGCAGTCAAACAGAAACACATCTGTATAAGGATTGGACTTGGTTTGGGTAAGGGCAGCAGCACAGTTTGGGCAAGCGATTTGTCTTATGAGTATGTAAAAATTAATGCATCATACAGGACATAATTATACAGAACGTTATAACTATTTTCCCTCATATTCACACCCTTGATTTGGACATTTTATTATCTTTCCTGAATTAGACCCTTTTTCTATCAGGATGCCAAAACCGCACTCGGGGCATTTTTCATTTATCGGTTTATCCCACAGGGCGTATCTGCATTTTGGGTAATTGGAGCAGCTGTAGAAGAGTCTACTTTTCTTTGATTGTCTTTCAACCATTTCACCACCGCACCCTTCAACAGGACACTTAACACCAATAGATAACGGTTTTGCAGTCTTGCATGACGGATAATCTGAACAGGCAAGAAATCTGCCAAACCTCCCTGTTTTTATAAGCATCGGCTTTCCGCAATTTGGACATCTCTCGTCTGTCTCCTCACGCAGGGGTTCAACTGCCATTACTTTGCCATTTTCATCAATCTTAAACTCTTTGGTATTTTTGCATTCAGGGTAGCCTGAACATGCAAGAAATTCACCGTTTCTGCCCCATTTGACCATCATGGTTTTGCCGCACTTGTCGCAATTTATGTCTGTGGGGACTTCATGTCTTTTAACATCTTTCATCTCAACCTTTGCCTTTTCCATGCTCTTTTTAAAAGGTGTATAAAATTCATTCATCGCGTCCAGCCATTTAAGTTTCCCATCTTCTATATTATCAAGATCCTCTTCCATGTGTGCCGTAAATTCTACATTCAATATATCGGGAAAACTCTTAACCAGAAGGTCTGTAACAACAAACCCAAGTTCACTTGGGATAAACTGATTTTTTTCCTTGACAACATATTTCCTGTCCTGAATAGTGGCAATGATAGCAGCATAGGTGGATGGTCTGCCTATACCGTTTTCCTCCAGTTCCTTAATCAGTGCTGCCTCTGTAAACCTTGGAGGAGGCTGTGTGAAATGCTGTTTTGACAGCAGCCCTAAAAGTTTCAGAATCTCCCCTTTTTTAAGTATCGGAAGTTCTGACTCAACCTCTTCATCTCCATCCCTTGCCTCTGTATAAACCAAAGTCCACCCTGAAAATTTAAGCACAGAGCCATTTGCCTGAAATATATATCTGCCGGATTCTATTAAAACAGCAGTCTGGTCAAAAACTGCCGGCATCATCTGGCTTGCTATAAACCTGTTCCATACAAGTTGATAAAGCAGAAAATGGTCTTTCATAAGGTATTTCTTCACAGAATCAGGTGTGTATTGAATATATGTAGGTCTTATTGCCTCATGCGCATCCTGTGCCCCTTTTTTACTAGGGTATGAGTTGGGTTTTGAAGGGAGATACCCTTTGCCGAATCTACTTAAAATATATTCCCTTGCACCCATGACAGCATCAGGAGATACCCTTGTGGAATCTGTCCTCATATAGGTTATAAGACCGACAGAACCTTCTGTGCCTAGTTCAACCCCCTCGTATAACTGCTGTGCAATCATCATGGTCTTTCTTGCTGTAAATCCAAGTTTCCTTGCAGCATCCTGCTGAAGTTTGCTTGTTATGAACGGAGGCATGGGATTTCTCTTACGTTCTTTTTTTTCAATATCCCTTACTGCAAAATCTTTCCCTTCAATATCTTTTAATATTTTGTTTGCATCATCTCCATTTTTTATCTCTAGTTTCTCGTCATCTTTCTTTACTAATTTTGCCTTAAAACCTGACCCTTGCCCGTCTGTCTTTTCAAGTTCTGCTGTTATACTCCAGTATTCCTCTGGCACAAATGCCCTTATCTCTCTTTCCCTTTCTACAATCAGCCTTACTGCAACAGATTGAACACGTCCGGCAGATAAACCCCTTCTTACCTTTTCCCATAAGATAGGACTCACCTGATACCCAACAAGTCTGTCAAGTATTCTCCTTGCCTGCTGCGATTCAAATTTGTTCTTATCAAGTTTTCCCGGTTTTGTTATTGCCTCTAAAACCCCTTTTTCTGTTATCTCGTTAAACAAGACCCTGTATATATCCTTCCCATGTCCATTAAGTTCTTCTGCAATATGCCATGCAATCGCCTCGCCTTCTCTATCAGGGTCAGGGGCAAGATAAATTTTGTCTATAGATTTAGCAGCCTTTTTAAGTTCTGATATAATTTTGCCCTTGCCTTTTATTGTTTCATAATAAGGGGTGAAATTATTTTCCACATCAACGCCTAGTTTATTTTTTGGAAGGTCTTTTATATGTCCTATAGACGCCTTGACAATAAAGTCCTTTCCAAGAAATTTATTTATTGTGTTTGCCTTTGCAGGCGATTCTACTATCACCAGTGATTTTGGCATATTCTTAAAACCCTTTCTTTTTATTTCCTTGCGGAACGAGGCACCCCTGATTGTAGTGCCTTTTTCTTATATTTCTCTAACTCTTTTTTCAGTTTTTCCAGTTTCTTTTCATTTAAAGGAATTTGTTTTGTATACTCATTATATACATCTATATCTTCCTTGCTGTATATCTGACCAATCCTTCTCCCTTTCTGGAAAATCTCAATATATCTTCTCTGGTCTGCAATTATCTTTTCTATTTCCGAAATATCCTTTTTTTTCTCCTCAAACTGCGTCTTCCACCATTCAAGCGGATAATCACCAATAAGTTCACCCTTTGCAGGTGAAGAGTCCTCACTAGCCTTTTCTTTAAGGGAAGGTGCTGTTACTACTGATTTTTGCTTATGAACCTTTACCCTGTTTTTATATACAGGCGGAACCTTCGTAATATCATCACTAAAATTTGCAACACCCTTATCATCCACCCATTCGTAGATGTCAGCATGGGATGGAGAAAAATTAAAAATCAAAGATAAAAAATAAAAATTACAGATTAAAATTAAAACTTTTTTCACATGAAAATCTCCGCTTTGTCATGCCTCTTGTCTGAATTCTATTGGCAGATATACTGAAAAAGTGCTTCCCTTGCCCAATTCACTTTTTACCTCAATCCTTCCACCGTGGCCTTCTGCTATATCTTTACAGATACTCAAACCTAATCCTGTACCGCCTTCTGCCCTCGCCCTGTCAACCCTGTAGAAACGGTCAAATATATAGGGCATGTCTTCATCAGGTATGCCGACCCCTGTATCCGTAATCTTTATTAAAGCACCATCTACGCACCTTTCAAGCGAGATTAACACACTGCCATTTTTATTTGTATATTTAACTGCATTTTCCATGAGATTTAGAGCCAGCTGCCTTAATTTAAGGCAGTCACCTTTTACAACAATCTCTTCATTTTTTTCAAGTCTTATATTGATGCCTTTGAGTTCTGCAAGGTGTTTTACCTGCCTGAATTTTTCATCTATTATATCATTCAATCTCACATCAGCAAATTCTGATTTTGTCTTCATATCCGTCTTTGCCAGCATTAGGAGGCTGCTGACAATACCGGACATCCTGTTAATCTCCTCAAGATTGCTTTTAAGCAGGTCTTTCATGCCATCTAAACTATTGCAGGTGCGGAGGGCAATCTCTGTCTCCCCCTTTAGTATGGTAAGCGGGGTTCTGAGTTCATGAGATGCATCAGATGTAAACTGTTTAATCCTTTTAAATGAGGTCTCAAGCCTTTCTATCATATTATTGAATGTTTCAGCAAGTCTATCTATCTCATCCCCTGTTCCCAGTGTGGCAATCCTTTCATTCAGGTTCTGTTCACCAATCCTTCTTGCTGTCTCTGTTATTTCATCAACAGGGGAAAGCGCCTTCTTTGCCAGAATAAATCCAACCCCTGTTGCCAGCACCAGTACAGAAGGAATATATAGATAGAACAAAAAAATTATAGTATTAAGTGCAGAATATATAGATTCCATTGGTGTTCCAACCTGTATAATGTATTTGATACGGCCGCCATCCTTTACAGGATAGGTTGCTATCCTCATAGGCTTACCAGAAGTCAAGTCAACTGTCTCATAAACAACCTTGTCCTGACCTGCACCGCTCATGGCTTTACCTGATAAAGGGATGCGCTGCCCTGACAGCGCCAAAGACCTTGACCTGACACTGCCAAATTCATCTGTAATCTGAATATAATTCCCTGCTGTTTTAATACCAAAAAACCTTTCCATAAGAATATCAAAGTTTTCAGGCAAAATCAGAGCAGTCTCTGGCCTGACAACTGTCCTTGCCAGTGTTTCAGCAAGAAACAGGAGTTTTGTGTCAGCGGCTGCTATCATGGACTGTCTGGCAATTATATACAAAAAAATCCCGGATATTATCAGACTAAGTCCAAGGAGGCTTGTATACCAGAGGGTAAGTTTGGTTCGGATGGTAAGAATCATAGGTTATAGGCTATGGGCTATGGGCTATAAATACGGGCAATGGGCTATGGGTTTTTCCTATTGCCTATCGCCTATAGCCCATAGCCTGTATTTTTGCCTCTCGCCTATTCTTTCAGCACATACCCCATACCCCTTATAGTATGGATGAGTTTTTTTGTAAAACCCTTATCTATCTTGCTTCTTAAATGGTTTACATAAACATCAACAACATTTGTCTGGCTGTCAAAGTCGTACTCCCATACATGCTCTATTATCATAGTCCTTGTAATTACCCTGTTTGGATTTCTTAGCATATACTCAAGCAAACCGTATTCCTTCGCAGTCAGTTCTATCTCCTTCTTATCTCTGTATGCCTTTCTCGTTGCGCGGTCAAGCCGTAAATCAGAAAATTCCAGAGAGGACAGCCCCATTCCCTTTCTCCTTAAAAGCGCCCTTATCCTTGCAAGGAACTCATCATAGGAAAATGGTTTTACAAGGTAATCATCTGCACCGATGTCAAGCCCCTTCACCTTATTTTCAACAATATCAATGGCTGTCAAAAGTAATACAGGTGCGGTATTTTTATTTCCCCTTATTGTCTTGAGAACCTCCATGCCCCCCTTTTTCGGAAGGAGTAAGTCAAGGACTATTGCATCATAATCATTTACAGTGGCAAGGTATTCTCCCTCTATACCATCATAGGCAACATCAACAGCGTACCCCTCCTCTCCGAGTCCTGCCCTTATAAAATTAGCAACCTTTTTTTCATCTTCAATAACAAGGATACGCATTTGTTTAATTCCTTTACTTTCTAACTGCTTTTTTTATTGCCTTCTTATTTGTATTTCTCGTTCTGTAATATCGGCTCTTTTCCTCTTTGACAATTTCTTGAGATTTGGTCAATTGAGATTCTTCTTGTGCCACATATTTAGTTGGACTAAATAAATTAGGCTGAACTGTATTTTGTTTGTATAATTTACTATTTTTCCCGTGTTTGCCGGTAAACTCTCCTCTTTCCTTTCTTTCTTTAAAAGTCTTTTCTACAATATGCTTTGCCATTTCTTTATTTGCTAACCTTATTTCTGCCTTATAATTTTTTATTCTATTATCAGCAAACTTAATATATTCATCTGACATTTCTATACCTATAAAATCATGCCCTAATATTTTCGCTGCCGCTAATGTTGTGCCGCTTCCGCAATAAGGGTCAATTATTACCCCTTTTCTCTCGTCCATAATTGAATAAATCGCTCTAATTGGCAGTGCAAGTGGAAAAGGGGCAGGATGAGGAACTTTCCGTTCTGGTGAAAATCGCCAGATTGAACTTAATAAAGCATGTTTTGGTTTTAATTCTTCACCAATAAGTTTTACTCCATTGGGTTTATAGAGCCAATATATCCTTTCCTCCACCTGCCAAAATCTCCAGCCTCGTATATTAGCAGCAATCATCCTATCCCAGATTACTTCTTGCTTAACTGTCCATTTGGTTCTTCTTAACCAATCCATCGGATGAAACATTTCTCCTCTTTCCCATCTGAGTTTATGGTTATAGAAAAATGAACCGCCCGGATTGGTAACTCTAAAAAGTTCATTTAAAACTTCTATTTGAGTTTTTTGATATAAATCTTCAGGTAACTTATCTGTTGCACCGGAATATTTTACATTTGCAACTAACCACCCCTTTTTGTCTTCACCTTTATTATACGGCGGTGATGTCACACCCATATCAACAGTTTCGTCAGGTAAAGTTCTTAAAACAGTCAAGGCATCGCCGTGAAGTATTTTATTTAAATAGTTATCCGATTTCACTTTGCTTTTCCATCTAAAAACCTGTAAAAACCTTTAGATATATAGGCGGCATATTTTACCAATTCATCTGTATTTAAAAGGTAAACAATTTTGAGATTTTGACTTTCAACAAAATCCTTGTAATCAAAATCTGCGCTTCTTAAAAATTGCCCCTTTGTGCTTTCACTTCCTTTTAATTTCTTCTGCCATTTTTGTATTTTTATTTCCAAATTCTTTATAAAATCTGGAGAGGTAAAAGGAAACTCAATGATATAAATAAGTTTCCCATCTACAAAGCCGCTTACCAGCATATTCAACCCTTTTTCTCGTTTATCTTTTTCTAATCTTGCGGGTGTATAATCAGTAAAATTTCCTCCGCCGTTTAATTTTGACGGACTTGTTTTTCTTTCGCCTCTTTTATACTTCGCAAATTCCTCTGTGTCAAAGTTTTTGGGTTTGGCTTCACATTTTAGAGTTTTTCCAGAGATAAATGCGTCTTGCTTAAAACCATTATAACCTATCTTGCCTATCTTATGTTCATAGCCTGCCAAAGTAACTGTTATAAATTCTTTTTAATATTCCCCATTGCTGCCATGCCTATTGAATCAATATTAAACATCTTATTTGCAAGTTCCATAATATCTGCGGGTTTAATCTTTTCTACCTCTCTTATTATCTCTTTTACAGGGACGACCCTCTTAAAATACATCTCATCCTTTGCAAGTTTACTCATCCTGTTTTCGGTTGACTCAAGCCCAAGGAGCATCCCGCCTTTTAACTGCTCCTTTGCAACACTTAGTTCATCCTTTGTTACAGGTTCACGGCTTATCCTTTTAAACTCTTCTAAAACGAGCCCAATTGTCTTACTTACATTATTTTCTGCAACACCTGTATAAACAACAAGTGAACCTGTATCAAGATAAAGATTCAGATACGAATAAACAGAATAGGCTAGTCCTCTTTTTTCCCTGATTTCCTGAAACAGTCTTGAACTCATGCCGCCGCCGAGGATTGTGTTCAATAGATATGCCTTGTATCTGGCAGGGTCTCTTTGCGAGGGCGAAGATGAACCAATACATATATGCACCTGCTCAAGTTTTTTTCTTTCCAAAACAACAGATGGCGATGGTTTTGGCAGTTTCGCATCTCTTGCAAATGAACCGTGTTTCATGCCTTTAAATGACTTTTTCAAAAGACCCACAAGTTTATCATGTTTCAGATTGCCTGCGGCTGTTATGATTGTTGTATGGGGCAGGTATGTATTTTTGAAATATTTAAGTATTGCATCCCTTTTCATTTTTTTGATTGTCCCTGAAGTGCCAAGCACAGGCCTGCCGATTGAATGTCCTTTCCAAAAAATGTCAGCAAACATATCGTGGATTAAATCATCCGGCGTATCCTCAACCATCTTGATTTCCTGAAGAACAACCTGCCTTTCCCTTTCAAGTTCTTTAGCATCAAATCTTGAGTTCAGGAATATATCTGATAAAAGGTCAACAGCAAGAGGCAAATCATCGCCCAAAACCTTTGCGTAAAAGCATGTGTATTCCCTGCCTGTAAAGGCATTCAGGACACCGCCGACAGATTCTATGTCTCTGGCAATATCCTTTGCAGACCTCTTTTCAGTGCCTTTAAACAAGAGATGCTCTATAAAATGAGATACACCGTTCCTGTCCTTTTCCTCATCCCTGGAGCCTATATTTACCCATATGCCAATGGACGCAGACTGAAAATCTTTAACCTCTTCAGTTATAACATGGATGCCGTTTTTTAGAGTTGTTTTCTGGATTTTTGACATGGAATGATTGCAATTACGAATTATGAATTACGAATTAGGAGTTTTGAATTCTTAATTTATAATTTTTAATTCGTAATTGTTTTTCCCAGCGCCTCTTTGCGGGATAGTCTTATCTTGCCCTGTTTGTCTACCTCAACAACCTTTACAAGAACCTCGTCGCCTTCATTTAAAATATCCCTGACATCTTTTACCCTTTCATCAGACAGTTGTGATATATGCACAAGCCCATCTGTCCCGGGGAATATCTCTACAAATGCACCAAAGTCCATGATTTTTTTAACTTTACCCAGATATATCCTGCCGACCTCAACCTCCTGCGTAAGTTCCTTGATAATATCAATTGCCTTCTTGACAGACTCTTCATCACTAGACGCGATATTTACCTTGCCTGAATCATCTATATCTATCTTTACACCTGTCTTTTCAACGATACCTTTTATATTCTTGCCCCCTGGACCTATTACATCCCGTATCTTATCCTGTTTGACATAAATGGTGACTATCCTGGGCGCGTGTGCAGAGAGTTCGGGTCTATGGGATGACATGGCGTCCTTCATCTTTCCAAGTATGTAAAGCCTCCCATCTTTTGCCTGATAGAGAGCCTCTCGCAGAATCTCCTTTGTTACACCTGTTATCTTTATATCCATCTGCACAGCAGTAACCCCATCCTCTGTCCCTGCTACCTTAAAGTCCATGTCGCCAAGATGGTCTTCATCACCAAGTATATCTGACAGTATTGCCACGCATTCACCTTCCTTTACGAGTCCCATTGCTATGCCGGCAACTGCTGATTTAACAGGCACGCCTGCGTCCATAAGTGATAATGATGCGCCGCATACAGAAGCCATAGAGGATGAACCATTTGATTCTAATATCTCTGAAACAAGTCTTATAGTATAGGGAAATACCTCGCCTGACGGGACAACCTTTGCTATTGCCCTTTCTGCCAGCGAACCATGACCTATTTCTCTTCTGCCAGGTCCTCTTAAGAACTTAACTTCACCGGTGCAAAAAGGAGGGAAATTATAGTGAAGCATAAACCTCTTATGCTCCCAGCCTGAAAGGGCATCTACCTTCTGTTCATCTTCTGATGTGCCAAGTGTTGTTACCACCAGTGCCTGTGTTTCACCCCTTGTAAACATAGCAGAACCATGTGTGCGCGGCAGTAAGCCTACATCTATTGTAATTGGTCTTATATCCTTTAAACCCCTGCCATCAATACGCGATGACCTGTTTAGTATATTATGCCGCATTACACTGTATTTAATATCCTCAAATACCTTTTTTATCTCATCCTCTTTGTCTGCATATTCGGATTTCAGGTCTAAAACAAGTTCATTATAAATACTACTCAAAGACTGATACCTTTCCTGTTTAGTGAATATCTGTAATGCATTTTCTATCCTTGGTTTTGCAAACTCTGTAACCCTATTTGTAAGTTTTTCATCCGTCTTAAGAGGCGGAACTATCATCTTAACCTTACCCATCTCGTCCCTTATCTGTCTCTGAATATCTATTACAGGCTGAACCGCATTATGGGCAAAGGTTAAGGCATCAAGTATATCGTCTTCAGAAACTATCTTTGCACCGCCTTCTACCATAATAACAGCATCTGAACTGCCTGCAACGACTAAATCTATATCACTTTCCTTCTGCTGTGCTATAGTTGGATTACAGATGAGTTTGCCGTCAATCCTCCCGACCCTAACCCCGGCAATAGGCCCGTTAAAAGGTATATCAGAAATTGTTAGTGCTGCAGACGCACCTGCCAGTGCTGCTATCTCAGGGTCGTTTTCATGGTCAACAGAAAGCACCGTCGCTATGATTTGTGTCTCGTTATAATAGCCGTCTGGGAACAGGGGTCTGAGCGGCCTGTCAATAAGCCGTGATGTAAGGACCTCTTTTTCAGATGGCCTCCCTTCCCTTTTAAAAAAACCACCCGGTATCTTTCCCGCAGCATAGGTCATCTCCATATAATTTACAGTCAGCGGAAGAAAATCTGTGTCAGCAGCAGATTCATTTGCAGCAACCGCAGTTACAAGGACAACGGTATCACCGTATCTGACTATAACACTGCCATTTGATTGTTTTGCCACCTTCCCAGTTTCTATTAACAGTTTCCTTCCGCCAAACTCTACTTCATATTGTCTTGTCATTATTTATTCCTCTTTTTCAGTCTTTTGCGATTATTTTTATTTTCTGATGCCAAGTTTTTCTATAACTACCTTGTATCTGCCATTATCCTTTTTCTTAAGATAATCCAGAAGCCTTCTTCTCTGGCCAACAAGTTTCAACAGTCCTCTCCTTGAATGGTGGTCAGAGGTGTGAACCTTAAAATGCTCGGTGAGATAACCAATCCTGCCGCTTAAGAGTGCTATCTGAACCTCTGGAGAGCCGGTATCCCTTTCATGCACTTTGTACTGACCAATAATTTCATACTTTCTATCTTGTGTTAACATGTTTTCACCTCCTTTCCTTAAATGCCCTTATAAGTTTTAATCTGTTATGAGTAAACTGTCCTATTGCAACAATCTTATCACTAAACATGAATTTAATCACATCATCTTGGGCAAATGAATTACAATCAACCTCTGGGAGAAGATTGACGGCTGGTCTTTAAACATATCTTCTATTGTTATAACCTTATCTGCAAGGGTATCAGATGATATGCTGTCTAAAGATAAACTATCCTCTACTGCAAACCCGCCGCTTCTTACGCGATGCAAGGATGAAAGATATGCACCACACCCCAGTTTTTCACCAATATCATGACATAAAGACCTGATATATGTCCCTTTTGAGCATACAACCCGAAATCTTATATAAGGGATGGAGGATTCAATAATATCCATCTCATAGATATTTACAGCCCTTGGTTCCCGTAATACCTCTATCCCCTTTCTTGCAAGTTTGTAAAGAGGGACACCGCCTTTCTTGATGGCAGAATACATCGGCGGGGTCTGCATATATACACCTAGAAACCCCTTTAACACTGAAACAATATTTTCGCAGTCCATATCCGATACATCGCACTTACTGATTACCCTGCCGTCAATATCATATGTATCTGTTTCTTCCCCAACCTTCATCAAGGCAATATATTCCTTGACATCGTTTTCAAAAAATCGGGCAAGAGATGTTGCCTCATTTATACAGAGGGTAAGCACACCGGTTGCAAACGGGTCCAATGTCCCTGTATGCCCTACCTTTCTTGAGTTAGTTGCCTTTTTAACCCTTGTCACCACATCATGGGATGTAATGCCTTTTGGCTTATTGATAACTAAAAAACCATCCATCTCTATGCCCCCTACTTCCCACCTCCAATTTTTTCTATTGTTGCAGATAAAATCTTTTCTTTTACCTCCTCAAGTGTTCCCTGAAGATTACATCCTGCAGCATTTTTATGCCCACCGCCTCCAAACATACTTCCTATCTCTGCAACATCTATATTGCCTCTTGAACGAAAACTCATCTTGTATTCACCCGACTTTGATTCCCTGAATAATATACCCACCTCAACACCATCTATAGCCCTCGCAAAGTTTACAAAACCTTCTGTAAGTTCCTTATCAGCATCTGCCCTTTTCAGCATATCCTGCGTAACTACAAGGACAGCAATCTTTCCGTGTTCAGACACCTCCAATGTATCTAAAACCATACCCAGCAGTTTAAACCTTTTTGCAGGATAACTCTCATATATCCTCTGGGATATATCCCATGGGTCAACCCCTGCTTTAATCATCTCTGCAGCAACTACAAGGGCATGCGGTGTAGTGGATGAATATCTGAACGAACCTGTATCGGTTAACACGGATGTATAGATATTTACAGCAATATCTTTTGTTATTTTGACATCCATTGCATTAAGGAGGTCATAGACTATTTCACCTGTACTGGATGCCTCTGGTATCACAAAATTAATATCGCCAAACAGGTTATTTGTTATATGGTGGTCAATATTTATAATCTTCCCTTTATTTTTAATGGTTTCAAAATTATCGCCTAGCCTGTCTAATTGTCCGCAATCAACCACAATCGCTGCATCAAATATCTCGTCATCGCCTACTTTATGTACAACATCCATTGCACCGTCCAGAAATTTGAACGTATGAGGGACATTGTCATGAAAAAAGACCTTTGAATACTTCCCTAATTTTTTCAACCCAAGTGCCATTGCCAGTGCAGAACCAACTGCATCACCTTCAGGATTAATATGGGAGGCAACTAGGAATCTCTCCCCTTTGTTTATCTCATCAATGACTTTATTAAAATAGTTGTCCATAGGTTTCGGGTTTCAGGTTCTAGGTTCTACTAACACCTGACACCTATTACCTATCACCTGTCTTTAACCCTTCCAATATCTCGTTTATATGACCTGCATACGCAAGTGAGTCATCATATCTGAACATTATCTCAGGTATATGCTTCAAATCCAATCTTTTTGCAAGCCCCCTTTTTATATAACCGCTTGCCTTTTGCAGACCCAATAGGGATGTCTCTCGTTCTTCATCTGTCCCAAGCGCACTAAAAAAAACCTTCGCATGACGCAAATCATCTGATAACACCACCTTTGTAATTGTTATAAAACCTATCCTCGGGTCATTAACTTCACCCATCACAAGCATAGTGGATATCTTTTCTTTTATAAGGTCTGCTATCCTGTCTGAACGTTTGTAAGTCATATAAATGCAGGCTATAGGCAATGGGCTATTGGTTTTTATCCTATTGCCGCTATAGCCTATAGCCCATAGCCTGTCTTTAGTAATTTATTATCTCAATCCTGTGGTCTATTATCTCTGCAAGGTGAAGACTATCTATAAAGTCTATGGTCTTATCAAGACTGGAATTTATATGGCATGCATCATTTCCAACCACACAAAAACCTATCTGCGACCTCTGCCAGACATCATTATCACCTACCTCGGCAATAGAAACATTGAATCTATTTTTTGTCTTTTCAATAATACCTTTTAAAATCTTTCTTTTGTCCTTAAGGGATTTGGTATTATGCATTAATAAATCTATTTGACAGATACCGATTACCATAAAAACAGTTGAGGAGTTGAAGAGTAAAAGCAAAAACTCCTTAACTCCTCAACTCCTTAACTCATAATTTTCTTGCCACCTCTTCCATTACATAAGCCTCAATTATATCTCCAGCCTTTATATCATTATAGTTTTCTATACCCATACCGCATTCATATCCTGAAACAACCTCTTTGACATCATCTTTAAATCTTTTCAGAGAGGAAAGTTTACCGTTATATATTACTACATTATCCCTTATAAGTCTTACATTAGCCCCCCTTAAAATCTTGCCGTCTGTCACATAACACCCTGCGATATTACCAACCCTTGTGATATGAAAGACATCTCTTATCGCTGCCCTGCCAAGTATCTTTTCCTTAAGTGTTGGCGCAAGCATACCCTCCATTGCCTTCTTGATATCATCTGTTACATCATAGATTATACTATAAAGCCTTATATCAACCCCTTCCTTTTCTGCAAGGGCTAAAACCTTTGGTTCAGGACGGATATTAAAACCTATTATTATTGCATTAGATGCGGAGGCAAGCATTACATCACCCTCATTAATGCCGCCGACAGCACTGTGCATAATCTTTATCTTCACTGCATCTGATGGGAGTTTTTTAAGGGACTCTGCTACAGCCTCAACAGAGCCGTGGACATCACCCTTTATAATTAGACCAAGTTCTTTTATTTCACCAATCTTTATCTTGTCATATAGTTCATCAAGGCTTATCCTGCTTGTCTTTTTTAGTTCTGACTCTCTTGCCTTGCTCTGTCTGATGCCTGCTATCTGCTTGGCAGTTGCCTCATCCCTTACAACTACAAAAAGATCTCCTGCGTCAGGCACACTTGATGCACCCAGCACTTCTACCGGCATTGAAGCGCCAGCATTGTCAACCCTTTTCCCCCAATCGTTTATCATTGCCCTTATCCTTCCCCAATGTGTGCCCATGATAAATGCATCTCCTCCCTTCAATGTCCCTTCCTGAATAAGGACTGTTGCAACCGGACCCCTGCCCTTGTCAAGTTTTGCCTCAACCACAATACCTCGCGCAGATTTTTTTGGATCAGATTTTAGTTCCAGAACATCAGCCTGCAAAAGTATTAGTTCAAGCAGTTCTTTTATCCCTGTATTTTTTTTTGCAGAGACCTCACAGAAGATTGTTGTGCCGCCCCAGTCTTCAGGGACAAGACCATATTCTGTAAGTGCCTGTTTTACCCTTTGCGGATTTGCAGCAGGCAGGTCTATCTTATTTATTGCAACAATTATCGGGACATTTGCTGCCTTGGCATGGTTTACAGCCTCTATCGTCTGAGGCATCACTCCATCATCAGCAGCAACAACTAGAATCACTATATCCGTAGCCTTTGTCCCCCTTGCCCTCATTGAGGTAAATGCCTCATGTCCTGGTGTGTCAAGGAAAGTTACATCACCTTTATCAAGATGGACATGATATGCACCTATATGCTGTGTTATACCGCCAGCCTCACCTGCAGCAACATTTGTTTTTCTGACAGCATCAAGAAGGGATGTCTTGCCATGGTCAACATGCCCCATTACTGTAACAACAGGGGGTCTTGTTTTGAGTTCTCCGCTGACATGAGAAGACACATCTCTTAAAAGGTCATCTTCCTGCAATGTTATGTTTTCAACCTCGCCCCCGAATTCGCTGGCAACAATAGCTGCTGTATCAACATCTATAAATTGGTTTATTGTTACCATTGTGCCCATATCAATAAGTTTTTTTATAATATCAACTGCCTTTATGCCGAGTTTCTGTGAGAGGTCTCCGATGCTGATGGCATCCGCAATCTTGATTACCCGCGTAGAAGGTTTAAGGACAGAGGTCTCTGTAGTTTTGACCGTCTTTTGTATAACAGGCACAGGAATCTTTGTTATCCTGTCCCTTAATTCAAATTTCCTTTCCCTTCTGCCCGGTGCCCCAGTTCTTTTCTTTACAAACTTTTCAGCAGGGGTAATTTTTATTTCTTTTATCTCTCTCTTCTTGCCTGCCTCTTCCAACGGCAATATATCCGCTTCAAGAGGCTTGATGGGTTCTGGTTCTTTAGTCAACTCTACCGCATGCCTGCCGCTCTTTTTGAATACATGTTTTATCCCTTCTTTCCTCTCAGCAGGTATTGCCTTCAAAGGTTTCTTTGCAGCCGCAGGTTGTTTTTTTTCCCCCTTAATCTCTGTCAGGACAGGTTCTTTTTCTTCAATAGTAACTGGAACAGGGGGCATAACAACCTGCGGCACCTCTTGAACAGGTGCTACCGCTCGTCTCCTGATAACAGTAGGTTTGACCCTTTTTTCCTCTACCTGCCTTGATGTCACTTCTTTTTCCTTCCCTTTATCAGACATGTTTTCCTTTAACAGACATTGTTATTCCACTTTAGCATACCTTTTTGCGGCATCAATAATCTTTTCTGCCTTTTTACCACCTATCCCCTCTATAGACGAGAGTGCCTCTGCAGATGAGTTTAGTATGTCGCCCACTGTAATAAAACCAGCATTCTTGAGCAAGTCTCTCGTCTTTTTCCCCACACCATCTATAGCCTCAACACCTGCTTCTTTATCAGAAAGAGATCCTTCCACAACCTCTTCTGTTTTATCACCTATATTCTCTGTAATTTCCCTTGCAAATATATCCTCTATCTCTTCTTTATGGATTTTTTTAGCCTCTGATTCACTGCGGATATCAAGTTTCCAGCCTGTAAGTTTAGCAGCCAGACGGACATTTTGCCCCCTCTTGCCTATTGCCAGGGAGAGTTGGTCATCAGCAACAACAACTTCTATAGAATGACCATCCTCGTCCAGTAAAACCTTCAGAACCGAAGCAGGGGAAAGGGCACTGCAGACAAACTTTACATAGTCTTTTGACCATGGAATTATATCTATCTTCTCGCCGCGAAGTTCCTGTACAACTGTCTGCACCCTTGAACCTTTTATACCAACACATGCACCAACCGGGTCAACATCACTGTCCTTTGAATATACGGCAATCTTTGTTCTGTCGCCTGGCTCCCTTGCTACAACCTTAATCTCTATAATACCTTCATATATCTCTGGCACCTCATCCTTAAAAAGTCTTGCCACAAAATCAGGGGTTGCTCTGGAGAGCATGATGGATGGGCCTCTGGTATTCCTCTTTACACCAATAATCATTGCCCTTATCCTGTCTCCCTGACGATACCCTTCACCTCTCACCTGTTCATCCTTTTCAAGAACTGCCTCTGCCCTGCCAAGGTCAACAAGCATATCACCGCGTTCAAATCTTAATACAATCCCTGTAACAATATCCCCTACCCTGTTTATATATTCATTATACACAACATCTTTTTCTGCATCCCTTACCTTCTGGGTGATAATCTGTTTTGCTGTCTGTGCCGCAATCCTCCCAAGGTCGCTGATGTCAAGTTTTATACCAAGGCTGTCGCCAACAGTAGCCTCCGAGTCCAGTGTCAATGCCTCTTCAAGAGATATTTCAACATCATGGTCTGCAACACTCTCTGCAACTGTCTTGAATTGAAAGATTTCAATCTCCCCCAACTCTTCGCTGAAATGTGCCTCTATCTCTTTATGGCTGCCGTATCTCTTTCTTGCAGCTGTTAATAGCGCAGACTCTATAGCATCTACCAGAACTTTTTTTTCAAGCCCTTTGTCTTTGCCAATCTGTTCCAGAACATTATTTAAGTTTAAACCCATTAAAACCCTCCTCCAATGAGTTTTGGAGTTACGGAGTAAATACAAATACAGTTTAGGAGTAAAAGCAAAAACTCCTCAACTCCTAAACTCTAAAACTCCTCAACTCCTAAACTATCTCCAATCTTGCCTTTTGAATATTTGATACCGCTATTCTCCACACCCTGTTCTCGCTGTCCCTTGCAACCACATCGTTACCATCAACACCTTCAATTACTACACTAAATTTTCTTCTGCCGTCTATAGGCAATTTTGTCTTTATCCGTGCCTTTTTGTTTCTATATCTTATGAAATCATCAGATTTTGTAAGGGGTCTGTCCAGTCCGGGTGAGGACACTTCAAGAACATAACTGTTGTGTATAATGTCCTTAACATCCAGGACTGCACTTATTTCCCTGCTTGCCCTTTCACAATCATCCAATGTAACACCTTCTTCTTTATCTATAAAAATCCGTAAAATCCATCTGCCGCCTTCCATTATGTATTCAGCATCTACAAGTTCCAGATGATTATCAGCAAGAATCGGGGCAATAAGTTCTTTAACATTAGATATTATTTCTCCCATATAAATAAAAAAGCGGGCATAAAGCCCACTTATAATTAAAACCTACCACACTGAAACTATTTATTGCAAGGGAAAAAATAAGGGTTCAATTTCATTGGTGCTTTAGACATCAACACCCTTGATAGTGTATTTACAAAATCTACAATAGTAGAAATTTTGTTGGTGCTTTAGACCAAAATGCAGAAGACGCAACAGAATGTATCTACAATAGTAGAAATTTTGTTGGTGCTTTAGACTAATCAAGGCTTACGGGGCGGGGGGAAATCTACAACAGTAGAAATTTTGCTGGTGCTTTAGACTTCATAATCAAAGCAAAACTCATTGGAATCTACAATAGTA
>JACRPW010000079.1 GCA_016223005.1 Deltaproteobacteria bacterium
TCTATCTTCTCGGATGTTGTAGCGGGAGCAGACTGTAATTCGGAAGAACCAAGGGGTCGGGGAGCAATTTCTTGTTTTAGAACAGCGGCATGGAGTTCGGAAAGTTCGTTTTGCAGGGCGCTCTTTTCTTTATTGAGTTCGGAGAGGCGTCTTTCAATTTTGCGGATTCGGTTTTTGAGCAAGGTATATACCGTGAGGCTGGAGGCTAGGGACAATGGAAATTCCTAATTTCTAAATCCTAATTCCTAATAAAATGTCAAATGTCAAAAATAAAGGCATTGGAAATTTAGTCATTGGATATTTTATTAGAAATTAGACATTAGGATTTAGGAATTTCAAATATTTAATCCCCAGCCCCTAACCCCTGCCTCTATATATCTCTGTCCCTATCCCTGCTGTGGTAAATATCTCCAGGAGGACTGCATGCTCAACCCTGCCGTCAATTATATGCGCCTTTGATACACCTTCATTAAGTGCACCAAAGCAGCATTCTAATTTTGGTATCATGCCTCCTGATGCAATGCCTTTTTTTATAAGCGCCTTTGCCTGTTTTATGCTCAAGGTTGATATGAGTTTTTTATTTTTATCAAGCACGCCTTCCACATCTGTCAGCAAAATAAGTTTTTCCGCTTTTAAGGCGCCGGCGATTTTACCCGCAACTATGTCTGCGTTTATATTATATGTTTCGCCGTCCTCGCCAACACCGACAGGCGCAATAACCGGTATAAACTTGTTTTTATCCAGCGTCTCTATGACATTTGGATTTATAGATTTAACCTCGCCCACCATCCCCATATCCTGCCCCTTTGTCTTGAATTTCTTTGCTAATATGAGTTTCCCGTCCTTGCCGCTTAATCCGACCGCCTTTCCCCCAAAATGATTGAGCATGCCGACAATCTCCTTATTCACCTTTCCGACCAGCACCATCTCAACAACATCCATTGTCTCTTTATCTGTAACGCGTATGCCATTTACAAACTTAGATTCCTTGCCTAGTTTTTTTAAGAGTTCGCCAATCTGTGGTCCGCCGCCGTGGACAATAACAGGGTTTAAACCCACATACTTCATAAGTATTATATCCCGGGCAAAACTCTGCTTTAAGTTCTCTGCAACCATTGCGCTGCCGCCGTATTTTATGACAATAGTCTTGTCATAGAACTGCCTGATATACGGCAGGGAGTCCAGAAGTGTTTTTATTTTTTCAATGTATTTTTGCATAATAAATACAGGCTATGGGCAAGAGGCCATAGGCTATAGGTTTCTTACCCATTGCCTCGCGCCTATTGCCTGTTTACAGTATATACCTGCTCAAATCCTCATCCTTTATAATGTCCTTGAGCCTGTCGTTAACATATTTTGCATCTATTATAATCTCCTTTGTCTTTGTATCAGGGGCATCAAATGAGATTTCATCCAGAACCCTTTCCATAATAGTATGAAGCCTTCTTGCGCCTATGTTCTCCATCCTGTCGTTTACAATGGTTGCTATCTCAGAGAATTCCGCAATCCCCTCATCTGTAAACCTGATATTTATACCCTCTGTTTCCATAAGTGCCACATACTGTTTTGTAAGGGCATTTTCAGGCTCTGTAAGAATCTTTATAAAGTCTTCTTTGCCAAGAGGCTTTAGTTCAACCCTTATAGGAAACCTTCCCTGAAATTCAGGTATCAAATCAGACGGCTTTGCCACATGAAATGCACCTGATGCAATAAAAAGTATATGGTCTGTCTTGACCATGCCGTATTTTGTATTAACTGTTGAGCCTTCCACAATCGGGAGCAAATCCCTCTGAACACCATCTCTTGATACATCAGGACCGTGGACTGACTCTCTGCCTGCAATCTTGTCTATTTCATCTATAAATACAATGCCTGACTGTTCAACCTTCTCAATTGCCTGTTTTACAACCTTTTCCATGTCAACCAGCCTCTGTGTTTCTTCCTGCACAAGAAATTTCATTGCATCAGGCACCTTCATATTCCTTTGTTTTATCTTCTTTGGGAATATATTTCCTATCATCTCCTTTATATTTACATCCATCTCCTCCATGCCGCCCATTGGTGAAAATACCTCAATAACAGGCATCTTCTGTTCGGTTACTTCAACCTCTACAAACCTGTCATCAAGTTTGCCTTCTCTTAAAAGTATCCGGAGTTTTCCCCTTGTAGTCTTCTGAAGTTCCCTTTCCTGCATAACCCTTTCAGCATCCTGCGGCTTGCCTATAGATGTTACAGGCGGCAGGAGTAAATCAAGCAGTTTTTCTTCTGCAGATTCCTTTGCCTTTTCCTGAACCCTTTCCCTTTCCTCATCCTTCATCATCTTTACAGATAAATCTGTCAAATCCCTTATTATACTTTCCACATCCCTGCCCACATAACCGACCTCTGTGAATTTGCTTGCCTCAACTTTAATAAAAGGCGCCTGTGAAAGTTTTGCAAGCCGCCTTGATATTTCGGTCTTGCCTACACCAGTAGGGCCTATCATTATTATGTTCTTTGGTGCAATTTCGTCCCGAAGTTCAGGGGCAACCTGCTGCCGTCTCCAGCGGTTTCGGAGTGCAATTGCAACCGCACGCTTTGCCTCTTTCTGACCGATAATATATTTATCTAGTTCTGATACTATTTCTTTTGGGGTAAAGGTCTTCATAATAAATACAGGCTATGGGCTATAGGTTATGGGTTTTAAGTTTTTTCCTATTGCCCATAGCCTATCACCTATTGCCTGCCTCTTTACAACTCCTCCACTGTTATATTTTCATTCGTGTATATGCAAATCTCTGCTGCGATTTTCATTGACTCAATTGCAATTGCCTTTGCATCAAGGCTTGAATGTGTAAGCAGCGCCCTTGCAGCAGAAATGGCAAATGGTCCGCCAGAACCTATTGCTGCGCCTCCGCCTTCAGGCTCTATCACATCACCGCTCCCTGATATTATGAATGAATGTTCTTTATCAACCACCAGCAGAAGTGCCTCAAGCCTTCTTAAAATTTTGTCTGTTCTCCAGTCCTTTGCAAGTTCAACGGCAGCCCTTGATAAATTCCCTCTGTATTTTTCCAGTTTAGACTCAAACTTTTCAAAGAGTGTAAATGCATCAGCAGTTGAGCCTGCAAAACCTGCAAGAACTGTGTTGTCAGCCATCCTTCTTATCTTGACCGCACCCTTTTTCATAACAGTGCTGCCAAGTGTCACCTGTCCATCGCCTGCAACAGCGACTTTCCCGTCTTTTCTCACTGCCAATATTGTAGTTCCATGAAACATAAATACCTCTTGAGGCTATAGGCGATAGGTTTTGCCCATAGCCCATAGCCTATCGCCTATTGCCTGCTTTCTTTTTTGCCTTTGGATGTGCTTTATCATACACCTCCATCAGCCTTTCCATATTAACCTTTGTATATCTCTGTGTTGTGGAAAGGCTTGCATGACCAAGCATCTCCTGAATTGACCTTAGATCAGCCCCTGCCTCCATCATGTGCGTTGCAAATGTGTGCCTCAGTGAATGCGGAGTTGCAGGTTTTATAATACCTGTTCTTTTCACACAATCCTTCAATATCCTCTGTACAGTCCTTGTTGTGAGCCTTCCACCCCTTTCATTCAGAAATAAAGCCCCATGTTTATCCATGCATTAAATGGCACTGCCACCAATTCTCCCGCCTCTTCTCTTGACAAGACTGTCGGCAGGAACTTTTCTGTCTTTGGCAATGAAATCAAAAGTGCAGGATTTTCAGCCAAAACACCTCGTTTTACAAGAAAATTAAAAAACACCTTTAATGAGGAAATTTTTCTTGCAATAGATATCTTTTTAATTTTTTTATAAAGACTGCTTATGAAACCTCTTAAAACATATTCATCTATAAGTTTTACATTAACTTCATCATCAGATATGCACAACTGCTGCTTTTTTAAAAATGCCCCCAGTTGGTTTATATCAATAAGATAACTATCCTTAGTGCGGATTGATGCATTCTTTTCAATGGATAGATACCGCGTAAAATCGTTCAGATAATCCTTAATCCGGGCCATAATAAATTGGTTTTGTTTTTATAACACATAAAAACCAAAATCTTCAATATAAAAACTCCAGAAACATAAAACCCTTGACAGAATAAAAAACAATATAATAAACTTAGAATAAATATGCACATTTTTGGAGTAGTTTTATGAGGCTATCTACAAGAAGCCTTTATGGTGTTAGGGCTATATTTGACATTGCATATAATTATGGTGGTGAACCTGTGCAGGTAAAGGATATCTCCAAGAGACAGAAGATTTCACCAAGGTATCTTGAACAGATATTTCAAAGGCTTAAAAAAACAGGTATACTGAACAGCAAACGGGGACCGCATGGCGGGTATTATCTTGCAAAAAAGCCTGATGAGATTACAGTCGGAGATATTTTACGGGCAACAGAAGGGCCTCTGCAATTGGTATTCTGCACCACTGTAAAACGGATTAAGAAATGCGATCTGTTAGAAAAGTGTGTTACAAGGTCAATATGGGAAGAAACAGGACATAGGATTACAAAGTTTCTTGATTCTGTTACAATACAAAACCTTTGTGAAAAAGGCATGTCTCTTGGCATTGGAAGAGAACAAATAAATAAAACAACCTAAATCCTAATATTTCAGGGGGAGAAAAGATGATTGCAGCAACACAATTAAGGGTAGGTATGGCTATTTTATATAATAATGAGCCGCACAGGGTTGTAAGTGTTCAGCATATAACCCCCGGTAACTGGCGAGGTATGGTTCAGACAAAACTCAAAAACCTCAAGACAGGAACGAATGTTGAATATAGGTTCAGGTCTGAAGATAAGGTTGAGAAGGCACGTATGGAACAGCACGAGATGGAGTATCTATATTCAAACGAAACAGATTATTACTTTATGAATACAGAAACCTATGAACAGTTATCCCTTGGGGCAGAAGAACTTGGAGACAATGTCTATTACCTTACACCGAATATAAGGTTTATGGTTGATTTCTATGAGGGAAGACCTGTCGGTATAGAGCCGCCGCAGACTGTTGAACTTACAGTTGTTGAGACAGCGCCAAATTTAAAGGGCGCTACAGCCACAAATTCCCTTAAACCTGCAAAACTTGAAACAGGGATTACAGTGAATGTCCCTGCATTTATTGAAATTGGTGAAAAGATTAGAGTGGATACATCTCTAGGCAAATATCTGGAAAGGGCAAGGTAATTTGGTTAATGAGATTTAAACGGTGCTTCTGCCACCGCTATAGTTACCCTGCCTATTTTCTGCTTTTTTACCAAAAGTTTTTTTACACCTGCTGACTTAAGTGCTGCCGGTTCGCACACGCCGCCAACACCGACCTTGCTCATAACAAACCTTGAAAACCCTGATGGCAAAGACATTTTTGCAAGCTCCGTCTTTGAATAAAACTCTATATTAAGATTGTATTTTTTTGCAAATTGGAGGAGCCCTTTCTCATTTTGTTTTACATCAATAGATGTAAGGTTTCTTACTGATAATGGGGACATATCCCATTTTTTTAATACTGAAAAATATGCCCTCTCCACTTCTTTCATTTTAACACCCCTGTCGCAGCCGATTCCGACCACGAGGTCTTTAGGACATAACAGAAAGCAGTTCTGAGTGATGGGTGATGAGTGATGAGTGATAATAATATTTCCATCTGCTTTAAATTTTTGTGCTTGAGCAACAGATTTGCAAAACTTAAACCTTTGAACTCTTGAACCCACGAACCTTTTAATTGTTTTAAGCCTTTTTGCATTATTGTCAACAAAGGCAGTCTTTCTACCGTTTACAATTGCGGAATTTATGACCTTTATCTTTTTTACATCCTCAATCACCAGATTAAACCTTTCTGCAATATCCTCTATGCACGGCAGGTTATTTACATCTGTTGCAGTTGTGATAACGGGCTCTGCACTTATTATCTTTGCAATCATTTTTGCAAGGGCATTCGCCCTGCCAAGATGTCCTGACAATAAACTTATAACATATCTGCCCTTCTCATCCATAACAACCACAGCAGGGTCTTTTTCTTTGCCCTTTAAAAGCGGTGCTATGGTGCGGACAACAATCCCTGCCGCCATTATAAAGATTAGTCCATCAAACTTTTTAAATGCCTTTCTTACAGATACCTTGAAATCCATTGGATTGGCAAAAAGGAAGATGTTATTAGCCTCTTGTGAAAGACTTTTACCGAGTTTTATGCTATTTTTCGTAAGTGCAAATATTGCCAGATTATTAAACATTACCACCTCTTACCATCCTTTTTAAAAGTGTCGGGTCAGGTATGCAGGACTTCTTCCAGTTTGTTTGTTCCAGATATACATCTATCTCCTGTTTAAATTCATGGGGTATATCGTAAGAAGTCCTTATATACAGATAGACATCTGAAGGCAAAGAACCTTTTGTTTTTTTATAGAATTCTATATAGTTTTTAAGTTTTATCCTCCTCCCTGCTGCTGTATCATTTGCCCTTATTGTAAATTTTGCTGCTGTATACATTGCCTCTTCAAAGGTTTTTACTGCACACAAAAGATGTTCTGGAGATGGCGATACGTTCACCTCATCACCAACCCGTGCATCCATTACAACCTGCAGATTACCATTACATAACAGGTGAAGCCCGTATTTATTCCCTGAATATCCGAATATGACAGGTATGCCGAGCCTTGCAGCACCAACTGCTGTTGCAAATGCCTTTTGTGTAAATGCACCCCAGAGGATAATAACAGCACCCACCCTGTTTATTATGTAATCTGCAATCTCCTCATAGTTTCCGCTTATACCCCTGTGGGACATTATACTTGCAATCTTTATACATGCACCGATGAGATGAGATGCAGAAACGCATGAACCAAGATTTATAATATTTCCACTGTCAAATACATCGGATGTTTCTTTAAATGTATCACCCTTTGCTATATCAATTGAGGAGCATCCCCCTGTTGAAACAATGTAGCCTCTTTTAAGAAATTCCTCTGCCATACTGTGAAGCATATTCATTTCTTGACCCTTGACCGCAAAAAGCATGCTTTTTGCCCCCTGACCCTTTGTTTCTTCCTCCGGACAACCGAATATCCCGATAATACCTGGTATCTCACCCATTATAATAGATGGTGCAATGGTGCGGATTTCACTGTCCCTAACAGGACCCCTACCGATTCTTAAAAGACCGTGGGTGGGGACTGTAAAATAGTAAGTAGTCTTTTTTCTGACTCCTGACTCCTGACTCCTGACTCCTAAACCTAACGTCGTCTCTGCTGCCCTCTTTTTGTCCCTTATAAACCCGCAGCGGTCTTTGAGCAGGATATTTACCATGCCATCAATATCAAGACTTGAAATATTAGGGGTACCCATAACAGTTTCATCAGCAGTCGTTATGACAACACTCCCGGCACTTAATGCCTCATTAACAATGTCAGCCTTTATGCACTGGGTATCAAGGATAACCACATCCGCAATCCCTGTCCTTACAACCTCTGCTTGCATTGACTGGTTGCCTATAATCTTAAAATCATGGCTGTGTCCATGTCGGGAACTATCTATTGCACTGCAGCACAGACCGCATATTTCAAACCTGTCTTCCATGCGTTTATCCTTTAAAAGATGCGCTATGTCATGACTTATAACTGAATTATGCCCTATAATCAGAACCACAAACTTATTTATATCTATAGTCTCCATGCCAAAATTTATTAGTCCTGTTGACCTGCCTTTAGGCATATTAAATGCGCTTATCTGGACAATATCTGCTACTTCCATTGCAATGTTGTCAAGCATGCCTGCATGCATGGTCTTGCTTGCAAAATCAGTTTCATCTGATTCTGAACCAAAACTCACACTAGAGAGAAGATGCACCAGTTGTCTTTCAATATAAGTGATAATACAATCCATATCAGCAAAGGTATCAGGCACGTTTCCGGTAATCAAAGTTGTTATCGGCATCTTTATTATTACTTCTTTACCTATATCAATCTTTGTATCTCTGCCAAGCCTTTCTATAAGGTCATTTAAGAGCCTCCTTGCATTAGATGTATGTCCTGATGCCCCTATAATACAGTCTAGCAAAGCATACCTTGCCCTGAAGCCATCTTCTGTGATGCCGCATATTCCGACATTTTTTTCTGATGGTTTACACGGCCCGAGACCGCAAAGAGAGCAATTTTTTATAGGTTTTTTGAAAACAGGTTTGTATCTCTTGAGCAGAGTCAAATCCCAGATTTTTAAATCCGTTATTTCAGGAAATGGTGTCATTATAAACCATGTGTCAGGGGTTCCGTGATGCAGGGTAAGCCCTGAACCGCAATAGATTTAATATTATAGATATGTCAGCCACCCTTGATATTTTTTATCCCTTCCCTTTACTGCGTCAAAGAATATCTTGTGGATGGTCTTTGTGATTTGTCCGGGTTTTCCTTCTCCAATCTGCCTGTTATCAACCTCTCTTATCGGTGTGATTTCTGCTGCTGTGCCTGTGAAGAATGCCTCGTCTGCTGTATATAGTTCATCCCTTGTAAACCTGCCCTCAACAACAGTAATTCCGTTATCCCTTGCAATCTGCATAACAGAGTTTCTTGTAATGCCGTTTAATACAGATGTAAGGGACGTTGTCTTTAAGATACCGTTCTTTACTATGAAGATATTCTCGCCGCTGCCTTCTGAAACATATCCGTCTGTGTCAAGAAGCAGCGCCTCGTCATAGCCCATTGCAACAACCTCTCTCTTTGCCATAATGGAATTTACATAGTTTCCTGTGATTTTTGCCTTTGTCATCATGTTGTTCACATGGAATCTTATAAAAGAGGACACCTTTACCCTGATGCCTTTTTTAATGCCGTCATCTCCAAGATATGCGCCCCAATGCCATGCGGCGATTGAGACCTTTACAGGATTTTCCTTTGGAAAAATGCCCATGCTGCCGTAACTCAAATACGCAATCGGTCTTATGTAGCATTCCTTTAAATCGTTTGCCTTCAAAAGTTCTATAGTTGCGTTATTTATGTCATCTCTGGAAAATGGCATCTCCATCTGTGCAATGTGTGCTGAATCAAAGAGCCTGTTTGTATGTTCTTTTAATCTAAATATTGCGCTCCTGCCGTCATCGCACTTATAGCATCTTATGCCTTCAAATACCGCCATGCCGTAGTGCAAACTGTGTGTAAGTATATGCACATTTGCATCATCCCAATTTACAAGTTTCCCATCCATCCAGATTTTTTTAGCCTTTTCAACCATGTTGGTCTCCTTTAAAAGAAATTATTGCATCACCTTTGTATATATCTCCCTTACCGTCCATGAATGGTTTAGGTAGCACTCCATCAATCTATCCCCTGCATCATCCCCCTCAAAACCAAGTCTCTTTGCCAGTTTTAAGACATCATCAGAACCCCGGACAATCACATCATCTGCCCTGTCATGGACAATCCTGATTCTATTTTCCATTAAACGGTAAAAATTGTAAGCATCTTTCAATGTATCACAGTCATTGCTGTTTATAATGCCTTCCGTTAAAAGTCTGTCCATTGCCAGCAGTGTGTTCGCAGACCTTATGCCCTCAATATCCCCGCCATATTTTAACTGGAGGACTTGCACTGCAAATTCTATATCAACTAGCCCGCCCTTGCCGGTTTTGATATTATATCTATCTGAAGTTTCTTTGGCAATCTCTAATTCCATCCTTTTTCTGATTCTTAAGAGTTCATTTATATCCTTGTCATCCGGTTTTCCTGCGTATATGATATTGTGCAGTTTTGAGATAGTTTCACCGCCAAATCCCATATCCCCAGCAGCAAACCTTGCCTTGAGCATCGCCTGCCTTTCCCAGATTTCCGCTCCCTGCTTAAAACCCCCGATAGAGACATTCGAGGGCAGGCTTGCAGGGACAGGCTTTGATTCATGGTATTTTAAGAATGCCTCCTGTGTTATCACAATGGGACCTGAACTTCCTGATGGTCTAAGCCTTGCGTCAACCTTGAATACAAATCCCTCTCTTGTA
>JACRPW010000080.1 GCA_016223005.1 Deltaproteobacteria bacterium
CCAAATACATGCCAATGATAAAAAACACCCTAAGGGAAAATGATATGCCTGAAGACCTTGCATATCTTGCCCTGATAGAGAGCGGTTTTAACCCATATGCATACTCAAGGGCAAAGGCAGTTGGTATGTGGCAATTTATCAGAGGGACAGGTCTTAAATACGGGCTTAAGATTAATGCATGGGTTGATGAACGAAGAAATCCTGAAAAGGCAACAATATCAGCGGTTAATTATCTGAAAGACCTGTATGCCATGTTTGGTTCGTGGGAGTTGGCTACTGCAAGTTATAACGCAGGAGAGGGAAAGATAATAAAGGCAATAAATATGCACAATACCAAGGACTTCTGGACAATATCACAGAAAAAATATTTAAAGAGGGAAACAAAGGATTATGTGCCAAAATTTCTTGCAGCAATCTTGGTAGCAAAAGAGCCTGAAAAATATGGTTTTTATGATATAGAATATGAAGAGTCTGTTGAATATGAAATAGTTACAGTTCCGGGTGCAACAGACCTACGTGCTGTTGCAAAGGCAGGCAACTCAACCCTTGAAGAAATCAAGGCTCTAAATCCGGAACTTCTTCGCATGTTTACCCCGCCTAATGCAGGCAACTATGAGATAAAAATACCACATGGAAGCAAAGATGCATTTTATGACAACTTTGCCATGATACCGCAAAAGGAAAAGAGGAACTTTATAACCCATAAGGTAAAGAATGGGCAGACCATTTCAAAGATAGCAAAGGCATACGGGATACCCTCTGATTCTATTATCTATCTTAATGGCAGCAGCAACGTGCGCACAGGACAGGAAATTGTAATACCTGTTATGGCAAACTTTAGTAATACAAAGATAGGAACAAAGACAGTAACAGCAAAAAAGGAACTTAAGAGACTGGCAAGGAAAGAGATAAATTATACTGTCAAAAAAGGTGATACAATCACAGGTATAGCCAGAGAATTTGGCACAACAATAGATGCAATAAAGCAGTGGAATGGTATAGATGATACAGCAAGGATATTCCATGGTGATAAAATCAGACTATTCCCAAGTATAACCCGCCTTGATTATCCCAAAAATGCAATTGCAAGATAAAAAACCATGATGATTTCAGTTGAACAGGCACTTGATATAATCCTTTCTGATATAAGTGTTATAGGACAGGAAAGACTGCCTATCACACTTGCACTAGACAGGGTTCTTGCAGAGGATGTTGTGTCAACCCGGGATAATCCGTTGTGGGATAATTCTGCAATGGATGGATATGCGGTTATCTCAGAAGACACAAAAGGTGCGTCAAGGGATAATCCTGTAATATTAAATGTTGCAGGAGACCTGCCTGCAGGATATGTTGCAAAGAATCGTTTGAAAAATGGTGAGGCAATAAGGATTATGACAGGAGCGCCTGTCCCTGAAGGTGCTGATGCTGTTGTGATGGTTGAGGATACGGAGAGACAGTCAGGAGTCAGAAGTCAGAAGTCAGAAGTTAAGATATTTAAAGAGGCAAAACACGGCGATAATATCAGGAAGGCAGGGGAGGATTTTAAAAAGGGTGATTTGCTGATAAAAAAAAGCACAGTTATACGGCATATAGAAATAGGTGTAATGGCTGCTATTGGTAAATCATTTGCCAGTGTGTATCAAAGACCAAAGGTTGCTGTCCTTGCTACAGGTGATGAACTTGTTGAGGTAGATGAACCCCTTGATAAAGGAAAGATAGGCAACACCAATAGTTATATACTTTCTGCACAAATAAGGGCGTGCGGCGCAGAGCCTGTTTATATCGGCATTGCAAGGGACAGAAGGGAAGATTTAAAGGAAAAACTTAAAATAGCATCCAAGTCTGACTGCATAGTTTCATCTGGCGGTGTATCTGTTGGTGATTTTGACCTTGTTAAAGATGTATTAAGGGAGATGGGCACAGAGATGCGTTTCTGGAAGGTTGCCATGAAGCCGGGTAAACCACTTGCATTTGGCATTATAAACGGCAAGCCGTGTTTTGGACTGCCCGGCAACCCTATATCATCACTTGTTGTATTTGAACAGTTTGTAAGGCCATCAATATTAAAGATGCTCGGCAGAACGAATATATACAGAAAAACCCTGATGGCAGTGCTTACAAAGGATATAAAAAAGAAGGCAGACAGGACACACTTTGTAAGGGCAGTGTTAAGAACAGAGGGCGATAAATATTATGCAGAGCCTTTGGAAGGACAAGGTTCAGGAATGCTCGCATCTTTTGTATCTTCAAATTGTCTGATTGTTCTGCCCAGGGAAGAAACTGTATTTAAAAAGGGTGATTTGGTCAGAACGCAGCTTATTGACGATAGTTTCTTGTACCAATAAATCTTTTCTTGACCACGATTATTTTAGTGGTTATTATAAGTATGTAAGGGTAAAATGCCGAAGTGGTGGAACTGGCAGACACGCCATCTTGAGGGGGTGGTGGGATTTCCCGTGGGGGTTCGAGTCCCCCCTTCGGCACCATAAATAAACTTTCAGATTCTTCCCGACGAATTATACACAGCGTCATAAGTAAATCAGCATACTTAAGCGTCAGAACAAAGCAGACCAAGACGCGACAAAGCGAGGAGTGAGGCGTATTTTAAGCATACGCCGCAGCGACCTGTCTGCGTGCAACGCACAGGCAGGCGAGCTGAGGGGCAACGCAGGTATGCGAAGTTACGACGCTCTGTATAGATAGAAAAGCCGATATCCCCTACACAACACTAACCAAAATTGAAACCGGAGTAATAAAAAAGCCGTCGGTTTTCGTTATGGCTAAGTTAGCCAAAACGCTTGGTGTTTCAAGATTTGAGCCAAAGACTATAGGTTCAGGCTTCCTAATAGGTCAGGCTTCCAGCCTGACAGTCAGGCAAGATGCCTGACCTATTAAGGACAAAACGGAGCATATTTTAAGTATGTGAGTATTTGGACAGCCAGATTTGACGCAGTATTTGACCAAAGATTACGTTTACCAAAAAATGCAATTGCATTTTTTGGGTTAATAAAATAGAAATATGAATAGATCGCTATTGAGCAAACAAATGAACAAAGAAATGATTGATGAGTTAAAGAATAACACTCAAGCCCTTTTGTCTTTCTTACAAAATCAAAATGACGGGACAATAGTTTATGTTTTAGAAAAGTTAGGTCGTTTAGAAAATGGTTATAGCAGAGAGCCTTTATTAAATTTATTAAACAATCAAAACGAGAACATAAGAGCGTTATCGTTAAAAAATTTAGCAAAGATGTCTGATATTTCTTTACTCCCTGTTTTTGTAAAATATGCCAGCAATGACGAAAGCACAGAAGTCAGACGAGAGTCAGTATCTGCGATTGGCCGATTAAGAAATGAAAAAGCAATTCCAACCTTAATAAAATTTTTAACCGATAGCGATCCAAAAGTAGTAATGCAAGCCATTAGAGGATTGCTTGTTTTCCCAAATAGACCAGAAGTAAAACAAGAGTTAAAAAAACTTCTCAATCACCCAAACGAATTGATAAAAGAAGTAATAAATAAAGAAGTAAATGGTTTTAGTTATACATCAAATAGTTCGCAAAAGCACGATGAGTTTCCATCTTTTTTGAGAAATACGGTCGTACATGGCGATGTCCAGGAAGCATTAAAATATGTTCCGGACGAGTCAGTACATTTAACCTTTACTTCACCGCCATATTACAACGCAAGAGATTACTCAATTTATCAAAGTTATGAAGAATATCTGAATTTTTTGGAAAATGTTTTTAAAGAAGTTCATCGCGTTACCAAGGAAGGTAGATTTTTTGTCCTTAATACCTCGCCAATTATTATTCCAAGAATAAGTCGGGCTCACGCCAGCAAAAGGTATCCAATACCTTACGATGTTCACCCATTGTTGGTAAAAATGGGTTGGGAATTTATTGACGATATTGTCTGGGTTAAACCAGAGGCAAGCGTAAAAAATAGGAATGCGGGATTTTTACAACACAGAAAGCCGCTCGGTTATAAACCAAATGCGGTTTCAGAAATGTTAATGGTTTATAGAAAGAAAACGGATAAATTGATTGATTGGAATATACATCAATATAATTGGGATAAAGTGAAAAAAAGCAAAGTTTTAGACGAATACGAAACAACAAATATCTGGAGAATTGACCCGACTTTTGATAGGGTGCATAGTGCTGTTTTTCCGATTGAGCTTTGCAACAGGGTAGTTGAATTTTATTCATTTGTTGGGGATTTAGTTTTTGATCCATTTGCTGGTAGTGGCACGCTTGGCCGAGCGGCAGTAAATTTAGATAGGCATTTCTTTTTAACCGAAAAAGAAGCAAAATATATTAACCGGATTAAAGAGGAATTATACAAGGGCAATAATTTATTTAATTCAAAAAATAATCAACCAAGATTTTTGGATATAAAAACATTTATTCCATTATCAAAAGAAAAAATATGACAATCACGGAACAAGTAGCAAAAAACATTATTAAAAAATTATTGAGGGGCGAGGATTACCGAATTGAAGTAGTTACCTTAATCAATGCGGAGTTTTTGCAGTTTGCAATTGATTTTTTCAAGAAGATTGTTGACGCGAAACTTAAAAACAAAAACATAACCGTTGACTCGGTATAAAAAGGAGTTTTTAAATCCAAACTTACCGGCCAGAGATATTGCTATAAATTCGGGATTAAACAAAAAGACAATTCACAATATGTTTAATTCCTCTACGAAAGAAATTGTAATTGATGCGTCAAACGAACACTACGATGCGCTTTACGAAGCAATCAAAAATCTTGTAGATACAGAACACGATCTTGAACTTACATTAACGATAAAATTTAAAGGGGTTAGCGTTGATTTGAATGTAGGCGAAAGTTTAATCGTAATAAATACACTGGCTGTAAAAAGAGCAGAATTAAGAGGGGGTCTCTGGAGTACTGCGGGCAAGAGAGTTGAAAAACCCTTAATGCAAACTTTGTGCGGACTATATGGCGTTCCAAGTAAAAATTATGCCCTCAAAATAAAGGGTAAAGTTATTGAGGAGGACGATTTTGAGAGGGAAATTGATTTTTACTTGGTTGAAGGCAGAAATCAGCACAAATGCGAAGTTAAGTTAATGGGTCGTGGCAATCCCGAAAGTGCCGACGCAGTTATAGCCAGAGACAGCAAGGTTTTTGTAGCTGATAAACTTTCAGATACCAACAAAAAACAATTAAATAGCCGAAGGGTTGAATGGGTTGAGTTAAGAAGTGACGGCGGTTTCAGAAGGTTTGAAACTGTTTTGGACCACTTGAAAATTCCGCACGAAAAGTTGCCGGAAAATATTGATAAAAAATTAGAGAGCGTATTTAAAGAAATTTTTAAATAAATACACCATAAATAATATCATGCAGGGGCTATAAACTGGCAGGCAAAATGCCCTTTAATGAACACGAGATAACAGGCAGACTCAAGACATCCTTTATAGGCAGACCGCTTTATTTCCATTCAAAAATAGATTCAACAAATAATGCTGCATACTCACTTGCCCTGAAAGGCGCTAACGAAGGGACTGTCGTTGTTGCAGACTCGCAGGAAAAGGGGAAAGGCAGGCTCGGCAGGAGATGGGAGTCGCCTGAAGGTGTAAATATCTATACATCTATAATACTCCGTCCTGATATACTACCAACATTAGCCCCACAGATAACACTCTTGGCAGGTGTGTCCGTTGCAGAAACTATCTCACAATATTTAAAGAAAAAACCATCTCTCAAGTGGCCAAACGATGTGCTTTTAAATTCAAAAAAAACTGCAGGGGTTTTAACAGAGATGAACTCAGATGCAGGCAGGATAAATTTTATTATTATGGGAATAGGCATAAATCTGAATATGACAGCGGATATGTTCCCTTATGAATTAAGACATATTGCAACATCTTTAAAAGAGGAGACAGGCAAGGAAATCTCAAGGGAAGAGTTTTTACAGACACTCTATTTGGCAATTGAAAGATGGTATAAGATATACCTAAAAAGCGGTTTTAAGCCTATTTGTGAAGGATGGAAAAACTATTCTAATATGGGAGGCAAGTTGGTAAGGATTAAAGATAAGGATAGAGAGATAGAAGGTGTTGCCCTTACAATTGACGATAATGGATACCTCATCATAAGGGACGAGTCAGGGAATATCATAAAGATTATTTCAGGGGATGTATCTGTATGAGGATTTATTTATGACGCTGTGTATAATGAGAAGTGTTCACGGCATAAAATTTGTTACAGCACCGATACTTGAAACTGATAAGATAACCCATGCCTTTTTAACAAGGATAGGTGGGATAGATGGAAGAAATGAAGACCGTCTGGAAAATATAGAGGGCAATACGGCAAAGACCTCAAAGGTGTTTGGCTTTACATCCTCTAAACTTATCACAGTCAATCAGGTTCATGGTGATGATATAGTTATTATTGATGGGAAGCAATCTACTGCAAAAGGTGTTTGTGCTGATGCAATAACAACAAATCTCAAGGGTGTGCCAATCGGGGTCTTAACAGCAGACTGCCTTCCTGTAATCCTATTTGACCCTATTAATACAGCAGTTGGTATTGTCCATGCAGGATGGAGAGGAACCTTAAAAAGAATTGTCAGCAAGACAGTCTCTGTAATGAATAAAAGATGGGGGTCATCGTATAATCAAATGCTAGCAGGGTTAGGTCCGTGTGTAGGGGAATGCTGTTATAATGTAGGCAAGGATGTTGTTGAAAGATTTAGGACTGAATTTTCTGATAGCAGGGATTTCATCAAATCAAAGGAAAATGAATGGCATTTGAATTTTAAAAGGGCAAATTATAATCAATTAGTTTTTTTAGGACTCCTTAAAAAGAATATATGGGTTTCAAGATATTGTACCTCGTGCAGAAAAGATTTATTTTTTTCATATAGACGGGATAACAAAGAAACAGGCAGGCAACTTAGTTTTGTGATGATAAGGGAGGGGATTTGATAATCGGTCTTACAGGCGGCATAGCATCAGGGAAGACCATTGTTGCAGAATTTCTCAAAGGACTTGGTGTGCATGTGATAGATGCTGATGAAATATCCCGTGAGATAACAAAGATAGGAACCCCTGCTTACAAGGATATAGTAAATGAATTTGGCACAGATATACTCAAGACCGACAGGACAATAAACCGAAAGAGGCTCGGAGAGATTGTATTTGCAAATGATGCGCTGCTTAAAAAATTAAATAAAACAACACATCCACGAATAATAGAAGAGGAAAAAAAGCGGATAAGGGATATACAGTTAAAAATCCCTGATGCAGTGATTGTTGTAAATGCTGCCCTGCTTATTGAAACAGGACACTACAAAGAGATGGACAAGATAATAGTCGTGTATGTTGATGAAGAAACACAGATAGAAAGGCTAATGGCTCGGGATGGTATTACAGAGGCTGCGGCAAGGATGCGGCTATCCCGTCAGATGCCTTTAAAAGAAAAGGTTAAATTTGCCGACTTTGTGATAGATAATAGTTTTAGTATTGAAAAGACAAAAGATGAAGCAGCAGTGGTGTTTAAAAAAATGACTCTATGAAAAATTACATCCTGCTCTCTTTTTGGTTTGGCATCCTTACCCTTCCATTTATGGGGGTCAAGGGTGCTGTATCTGTCTTTATAGCAATAGGTGCAGGGTGGGGCATATTCTTTTGTATTACAAGATTTAATCTTGCAAACTGTTTAAAAGACCTAATATTACCTGCTATTAAACCTTTTAAAAAGAGGCTTACAAAACGAAGCATCTATTTTGCAAATTCAGGTTTAATACTAATACTTATAGCACTCCCCGGTTTTATCAATAATTATTATATAGATGTTCTTACACTGGCAGGGATGTATGCTGTGCTGGCACTTGGCTTGAATATAGTTATAGGTCTTGCCGGGCTTCTTGACCTTGGGTATGTATCCTTCTATGCAATAGGTGCGTATGCCTATGCCCTGCTGTCAACAAAGGCAGGGATCTCATTCTGGATGGCAGTACCAATAGGCGGTTTGCTTGCAGCCATGTTTGGTCTTTTACTGGGGATGGTTACATTCAGACTCAGAGGGGATTATCTGGCAATCGTCACACTTGGCTTTATTCAGATAATTCATATCGTCCTTAACAACTGGGACAGTCTTACAGGCGGACCAAATGGAATTCTGGGTATTGCACGACCCGGTATAGGTTCATTTATATTTAATCAGCCTGTCCATTTTTACTATCTAATCATTGTCATATTGATAGTTACAGTAATTGCAATGCATAGACTCAATAATTCACGCACAGGCAGGGCGTGGATGGCAATAAGAGAAGATGAGATTGCAGCAGAGTCAATGGGGATTGATACAACCCGTATGAAATGTCTTGCCTTTAGTCTCGGTGCGTTTTGGGCAGGGATTGCTGGTGTGTTCTTTGCAGGTAAGTTTGCATTTGTGTCGCCTGAGAGTTTTACATTCATGGAATCTATCCTTGTTCTGTCAATAGTGGTTATCGGGGGCATGGGTAGTATACCGGGTGTCATAATAGGCGCCCTGACCATTATAATACTTCCAGAGGTATTAAGGGGGTTTTCAAATTACAGGATGCTAATCTTTGGTGCAATGCTTATTTTAATGATGCTCGTAAGACCGCAGGGTTTGATAGGGAGTCAGAGAAGAAAGGTGGAACTGCATCCTGATGACGAAAAGATTTATATGCAGGAGATGGAATCATTATACGATGCAAAATCTTAATCTTCTGTCTTTGAATAAGTCATTTTTTGGGGTTATCTTTTTATCCTGTGCAATTTTTGGATTAATCTCAACAATCTTCATTTCCTCTTTGTTGTCAGATGCCCTATAAAGGATCTCACCATAAGGGCTTATGATTTGACTCTTGCCGATAAACCTTAATGATTTTCTGTTAATGCGGTTTTCTGTGCCAATCCTGTTTGATGTTATGGCAAAGACCCTGTTTTCAAGACACCTTGTTATCATTGCCTGCGGACAGTGAGGCAGAACCAGATTTGATGGGTGGCATATAATATCTGCCCCCTTTAATGCGAGTATGCGGGCAACCTCAGGGAAAATCCAGTCAAAGCATATCATCATGCCTATCCTTGCTATACCGATATTATGCACATCAAACGGGGTATTGCCAGGGGTGAAATTTTTTTTCTCATTCCAAAAAAGGTGTGCCTTTCTATAAACAGATATAAGACCTTTAGGTCCTGCAAGAACTGAAGAGTTGTAAAACCTTCCTTTAGATTTTTCAGCAATGCCAAAGACAACAAAGAGTTTCCTCCTTTTTGCTGTATCAATTAATGCCTTTGTGGTATAGCCTGCAGGCACATCCTCTGCAAGGGATGACAACTCTTTTTTTGATTTAAACTGATACCCTGTTGAAAACAGTTCAGGTAAAACAAGGAGGTCAGCATCTGTAGAGATTATCTTTTCCACCGCATCTTCCACATTTACACGGATGTTTCCAAAGACAGGTTTGGTTTGTATAAAGCCGATACGCATAGATATTCCCCAAAAATCAATGTCTATTTTTGGATATTGCAATAAATATTAATTTCCTTTAAAATTAAAATTAAAAAAAAAAAAAAAAGAGGTAAAGATTTATGCACAAACTTCCTATAATAAAACAACTTGAAGATGAACTGAAAGAGGTGGAAAGGGAACTCAGGTTAGAGATTCCAAAAGAATTAAGAAAGGCGGCAGCCCATGGAGACCTGAGTGAAAATGCTGAGTACAGCGCTGCAAAGGAAAGGCAGTCATTTCTTCAGGCAAGGTTTACCCATCTCCATTTAAGGATAAACACACTTGCAAACCTGAAATTGGATTCCATTCCAAAGGATGTAGTAGGTTTTGGTTCAAAGGTGTTTCTTGAAGATGTAAATAACGGCAGTAGTGTTGTTTATGAACTTGTAACACCTGAAGAGGTTGACCCTAAAAACGGGAAGATTTCTGTGGGTTCACTAATCGGCAAGGCGCTGTTTGGGAAGATGGAAGGAGATGAGGTTAGCATAAACCTGCCAGCAGGCACAAAGGAATATGCTGTTCTAAAGGTTCTTACTATCCATGAAATATTGGGCTGATGTCTACCTAATGCTCATGCAGGTTTCATCCCTAAATCTATCCTGAACTCCATTAGTTTCATAATATCCCGCCTTGTGATTATTCCGACAAGTCTATTATCCTCAACCACAGGCAATCTTCCCCTGCCCAAATTTATCATCTTTGTCATGGCATCCATCACACTGTCAGCAGGACTTATAACCGTTTCACCTACAGCAGAATCCATCACATCTCTTGCAAATATAGAATCCCACTCAGACTTTGGAATCTGCCGTACATCATTGAGCGTAAGCATGCCAACAAGTTTTCCATCTGATATGACCGGGAAACCAATAAAGTGGTGGACAAAAAAGAATTCTTCCGCCACCCTTGAGATTGTATAGTTATCAGGGATGGTTACTACATCCTTTGTCATTGCATCCCGCACATTCACCCCTGCCAGAGTATTTCTGATAAGGGCCTGCTGATAGCCGCTTTCTGCTGCCTGCTGTAAGAATAATCCTATAAATACAGACCACATACCGCCCAGAAAATTCCCGGCAAATACCTGTATAATGCCAAAGAATATAAGCAGCATAGCAAAGCCTTTACCTATACTGCTTGTAATCGCTGTTGCTTTTTGAACATCATTTGTCTTTTGCCACAGGATTGCCCTTAATACCCTGCCGCCGTCCAGCGGGAAACCCGGTATCAGATTAAACACCACCAGAATTATATTTATCATCACCAGATAGTCTAGTATCGCTGTTATAAGCGGTGCGGTGATTATTATCTGCAAAATCCATTTTAAGATATAAAATACAAAGACAAGAAATATGCTTGAAATGGGCCCTGCAATAGCGATTTTAAATTCTGCCATTGGTTCTTCAGGCTCTTTTGAAAGTTTGGCAACACCACCGAAGATAAACAGTGTAATCTCTTTTATCGGAGTGCCCAGTTTGTTTGAAACAATAGAGTGGCTTATTTCGTGAAACAGGACAGAGGCGAAAAGAAGGAGTGATGAGATTATACCCATCATAAGATAAATGAGTCCACCTTTGCCGGGATAGTGCAAAGGGAAATACCCCGCTGCCAGACTCCACACAACGAGGCTGAATACAACAAACCATGTAAGGTCTAAAGAAACCTGTATGCCAAATATTTTCAAGAGTTTTATGCCGCGCATAATAATCTATCTATATCCTTCCATCTTACTTTTTATAAAGTTATCTGTATCAGATACACTTCTGAACTTAAGAACCTCTTTAGCAATTTTCCTTATCTCCGAATAACTAACCTGTCTTATCATCTTTTTAACCTTTAAAATGGAAAAGGCATTCATGCTTAAATTATCCACACTGAGTCCCACAAGTACCATAGCATATTCTGGTTCACCCGCCATTTCACCGCAGACACCCACCTCAATACCGGCATCATGGGCTGCATCCACAACACCCTTTATAATCCGCAGGACTGCAGGATGTAAAGGTTTATACAGATATGCCACATGCTCATTGCCCCTGTCTATTGCCAATGTATACTGGAGGAGGTCATTTGTCCCGATGGAAAAGAAATCTACCTCTTTTGCAAAGACATCAGCAATAACCGCACTTGAAGGGACCTCAATCATCACCCCTATTTTTATATTTTCATCAAAATGCCTGCCTTCTTTCCTAAGTTCCTCCTTTGATTCTTCAAGGAGTGACTTTGCTGTCATAAGTTCATCAAGACCTGAAATCATAGGGAACATTATCCTTACCCTGCCGAATGCACTTGCCCTTAACATTGCCCGCAGTTGTGTTTTGAAAATGTCTGGTTTTTTAAGACAAAACCTGATTGCCCTTAGTCCCATCGCTGGATTTATCTCCTCTGCAAGGTCCATCTGTGAAAGGAATTTATCTCCACCTATATCCAATGTCCGCAGGGTTACAGGTTTTGGGGCGATCCTCAAAACCACATCTTGGTATGCCTTTAAATGCTCATCTTCAGACGGCAGATGCCTTTTGTTCAGATATAGAAATTCTGTCCTGTAAAGCCCTATACCTTCTGCGCCATGCTCAATAAGTGGAGGGAGTTCCTCAAGCATCTCTATATTCCCCATTAGTTTAACCTTGTGTCCATCAGTGGTTTCAGCAGGAAGGTCTTTATAAATGTGATATAGTTTTTGATAATTTGCATACTCTATCATTCTCTCTTTATAAATTTTTAATGTTTTTTCAGAGTAGTTTATTGAGATTGTGCCGTCAGTTCCATCTACTATAATAATATCACCGTCGTTTACTATCTGGCTGATATTTTCAATACCCACAACAGCAGGTATTTCAAGCGACCTTGCAACTATTGCAGTATGGGATGTCTTGCCGCCCACATCTGTCAGAAATGCAAGGACATTTCCCTTAACCATCTGCATTGTGTCTGTTGGCGCTATATCATGGCTTACAACAATAACCTCTCCTTTTATATCTCCTATACCTTTATGTTTTTTGCCCATAAGGTTTCTGATTATCCTGTCACCGATATGCTCAATGTCAGACCACCGTTCCCGCAGATACGCATCGTCTATCCTGCTAAAAAAATTACGTAAGTCCTTAAGCACTGACTTTAATGCCCACTCCGCATTTATCATATCAGCCTTTATGAGTTTAACTGTGTCATGGATGAGCGTCTTGTCCTCCAGCATCATGATATGTGCATCTATTATTGAAATGTGTTCAGTTCCCATGCCATTTTTAATAATCCGTTTCTTGATATTCAATAACTGTCTTTTTGACTCTTTTAAGGCATTTTTAAACCTTTTTATCTCAAGGGACGTATAAGACTTATCCATATAGCAGAATGCAGGTGCATCAAGACTGGCGCTGTCTAGTTTATAGACCCTGCCAATTGCAATCCCCGGCGACACCCCGATACCCCTTTTTACAATCTCGGCTGCAGTATGTTTTTTGTCAGTATCTGTCATCAATCTTCACCGAATTTGTCGTTAATGAGTTTTTCTATAGCATATATTAGATTCTCTGCATCATCGCCATTTGCTGTTACAGTAATCCGCGAGCCCTCTGCAGCAGCAAGCATCATTACACCCATTATGCTTTTGCCGTTTATCTCTTGTTTACCCTTGCTGACTAAAATATCTGATTTGAATCTGTTTGTTATCTGAACAAACTGGGCTGCTGCCCGTGCATGAAGACCAAGTCTGTTTTGTATGGTAAAGGTCTTTTTGACAGATGAGTTTGATTTGTTGTTTTTCATAACTGTAGAAGACCCATTTAGTTCCTGATATGCGGAGCAATGTGCCAGTAAATTACATTTATGATAAATATTGAATATACAATAACTGATACCGAAACCCCTCTTCTTATAAGCCATGCAAAAAGAACAGTTGCGACAGGTATTGCCATCAAATTGATAATATTCGTATCAACCACAGGCAGTTTAATCTGCCATGCCTTTGAACCGTATAACGCAAGAAATAGACCCAATAAAAAGACAGTCCAATATCTTATCTTTATACTTACATCAGGCATGTTGAGCGATTTGATGTATTCTGCTGCATCTATTCCCATGGAATAACCTGCAAATAAACCTTTAAACCTCATCCAGATATGCGGGATATTATATATGACAAGAAATGCAGCCCCTGCCCATATACCAACAGAGAGTGCAGCAAGCATTACCCCTGTTACTGCTGCCATTGGTTTTATAGAGCCCCAGTAATACATATCCCCTATCGCGCCATAAGGTCCCATCAGGCTTTTCTTAAAGATGGAAACAGTTTCAGTAGGCACCATGCCTTCTTTTATATCCTCTTCAATCTTTATTGCACTGCCAATGATGACGGATGCCATATAAGGATGGGTATTAAAAAATTCCATATGTCTTTTAACTGCCTTTACGAGTTCATCTTTATCTTTGTATATCTTTTTTAGCGCTGGTGTAATTGCTAGTGCAAAGCCCATGCCCTGCATCTTTTCAAAACTCAATGCAGATTGGATAAAAAAAGAGTTCCACAATACCTTAAATAAACTAAATTTGTTTAATCCCAATATATCCATAGGTATTTCATCCCAAATAATACGTGAACCCAGTTAGAAAGGATGGGCTTTCTAACGGGGTGAACAATATCCGCGCATAATCTGGGTTCATGTGATAAGATAAAAAGAAATAATAAAGGCCATGAAAAATATAACCGCCCCTCCCTTTATTCCATGTGTTGTATTAAGTGCGGACGCAATGCCAATTATCGGGAGAATGACCGTGATACCTGCCAATGCAGATATAAATCTGTCTGTAATTAGAGGATGTATATGGATGATGCCAAATATCCCAGAAACTATAAATATAAAGAATATTAGTATATTTATAACAAGAAGGGTTAAGATTGCCATTATATTAAATCTCCAGACACCTGACACAGAACCGCTTTCAATGGACTCTATAGTCTTAAAATAGTAGTATTTATTAAATTTACGCACCAATTCATCTGCCTTCTGGCAGACTACTGCAAAAGGGATAACCATTAAAATACATAACCCAATAAGTCCTTTTTCAGGCAAAACTCCTTTCATGCTTGCTGCAATTGCAACTGCTATAACAACTGCTGCGGTTTCATGTGATGGAATATGTCCGCCTACCGGTAAATCCCCTATCCATAATAGTTCAAGGATTGCACCTATAACAATGCCAATAGTAAGAGAACCGCAGACAATGCCGATTAAAGGGCCTGCTACAATTGGCCTTGAGATCATTATTTGAAATGCAGCACTCCTATCCAGCGAGATAACACCGCCTGCGATAGATGCAATAAATGCCTGCAACAATATATCTTTCATTTCTTATCCATTGGAATTTTTACTGCCTTATCCGAAGGTATCGCCCTTATGTCTATTTTAACCCCTGCCTCCTGAAACCTCATAATATGGTCCATATCTTCACTATCAATATAAACAGATGTGGAGAGTGACATACCATCTCCGTTATGATGTATATTGCCAATATTCAATGAAGAAAACCTTATCCCTGATGAATATAGTTTTATGGCATCCTTTAAACTTGAAATAATCATAACAATCTTTTCTTTATCAGAATCCTTTGATTTTACATAACTTACAGATTCATCTATACACCTTACCTTTATCTCCATCCCTTTTGAAGCACAGGACTGTATTGCCATCTTTTGGACTGGGTTGCCGGCTGCTTCGTCATTTGCCACAATCAGAGAGGTTGCCCTGCAAAATGGCAACCATGCCTCCATAACCTGGCCATGCAGCAAACGGTCATCAACCCTGACAAGGACTATGCCCATTACCCCCCTCCCTGCCTGCCTTTCAGCATTTCACTTGCTATGACAATACTATTCTGTCCGCTTGTTTTCAGAATGCCGGCAAGTTGAGTCAGGTTTTTATCCTGACGATGACTTGACAGTTTTAAAAGCATGGATAAGTTGACACCTGTTAATACCTCTACCCTGTCATCTTCCAGAAATGAAAGACCGATATTAGATGGTGTCCCGCCGAACATATCTGTAAGTATAAGCACCCCCATTCCTGTATCAAGGTCTCTGATGGCAAGAGATGTAGATTTTCTTATATCCTCTAAGTTATCACCATGCCTGATAGCAATACATTTTATATCTTCAATCTTGCCTATGATTGTTTCAGCAGTGGCTACAAGTGTACTTGCTAAGTTGCCGTGACTCATTATAATAACGCCTACCATTATGACTCCTTAAGAACAGGTTATAGGCAATGGGTGATAGGTGATAGGAAAAACTAAAGCCCATAACCTATAACCTATAACCTGCCTTTATGGTTTATCAATATCCCTGTGTCTTTTCTTTATGACGCAGTATTTGCTGGGCATAACATTATGCAGAAAATCAACAACAGCAACAGACCTGTGTTTACCGCCTGTGCATCCTATGGCAATTGTAAGATATGCCTTGCCTTCTTTCCAGTATAAAGGCAATAGATAGTCCAGAAGTTCCAAAAACCTTTCAATAAACCCCTGCGCCTCATCCTTTTCAAAGATAAATTTTTTGACTTCTTCATTTCTTCCAGTCAGTCCCTTAAATTTATCTACAAAGTACGGATTTGGCAGAAATCTCACATCCATTATTAAATCATCATCACTGGGTATGCCGTAGCGGTAACTGAATGAGACAAGGTGGACTATTATCTTTTCTATATGACGGGGTTCTGAAAAATAATCCTTTATCACCTCTTTTAGTTGATGGATATTATAATTGGAAGTGTCTATAATCTTACTGGATAATTCCTTAATATCTGACAGGACATCTCTTTCAAGTTTTATGCCGTCAAGAGGAGTGCCATTCTCAACCAGTGGATGTTTTCTTCTTGTTTCACTGAACCGTTTTACAAGGGCATCATCAGATGCCTCAAGATATACAAGTTCGGGTTTGTATCCAAGACCCTTAATTTCTTTAAATATACCGGGAAAGTCTTTCAGGAACCCCCTCTCCCTTATATCTATGACAGCGGCAATCTTTGTTATCTCTTTTGACTCTGATGAGAGTTCCAGAAACTTTGGGAGGAGCGACACAGGAAGGTTGTCAACACAGAAAAAACCGATGTCTTCAAGAACCTTTATAGTAGTGCTTTTACCTGCACCTGACGGGCCGCTTATTATCACCAGACGAGTATTCTTCATATCGCTATACCGTAAAAATCAATGTCTATTTTTGGGTTATAATGCCTGTCTTACGTCTATCTACTCTTCGCCTATCGTTTCTTCGTTTTTCTTTTTTATTGTTTTTGTGAATTGCATGCTCAAGTTGTTTCTGGAACTCAAAGGCAGAGTGATACCCCATAATCTTTAAAATCTGGTTTCTGGCAGCCACCTCTACAATTGTTGCAATGCTCCTGCCAGGGCTTACAGGGATGCGCAGGAACGGGAATTCAACTTCCAATACTTCATATTTACCTTCATCAAAACCAAGCCTGTCATATTTCCCCTCAGGATCCCACGCAACAAGTTCCACAACAATATCCATCTGCTTTTTTTCCCTTACTGCAGTTATCCCAAAGATATCCTTTATATTTACCACCCCAAGTCCCCTTATCTCCATGTGATATTTTATAATATCTGCTGCTATGCCAAATATTGTGGATGGAGACATTTTTTTTATTACCACCACATCGTCAGATACAAGTCTGTATCCTCTTGAAATTAAATCAAGGGCACACTCACTTTTTCCAATACCACTCTTGCCGAGTATCAATATCCCAACACCCAAAACATCTACAAAAACCCCATGTACTGTTGTAGTAGGGGCAAGTTTATCCTCAAGATATTTTGTGAGTCTATCTATAAATAGTGATGATGTGAGCGGTGTTTTAAACAGTGGAATCTTTTTTCTTTCTGTGAGGTCTGCAAGGAACTGGGGAATCTTCTGCCCGCGGGTTACTGCATAGCAAGGCGATGGAGTTTTCTCCAACTTCTTCAAAACAGGCAGGAGCATCTCGTTTGACAGACTCTTAAGATACCCTATCTCTGCCTTACCGAATATCAATGTCCTGTCAGGATGGAAATTATCAAGCAGCCCTGTTAACAGAAGACCTGGTTTTTGTATCCGTGGTGTGGTTATCTTTTTGCTTATCCACTGCTTGCCGGATACAATCTTGAGTTTAAGTTTTTTCTCTGCCTCTTTTGATAATAATTCCAAGGCAGGTATGCTCGTAGACATTTTTATACCTTTTTATCTTCCTCTAGTATAATTTTGTATATATCATCTGGAGTGGAAGCATCCATGAGTTTTTTTCTGAAAGATGCATCATGCAGGAGTCGGGATATTCTGGCAAGGATTTTCAGATGGCTTGCAGTGGAATCCTCAGGCGCGATGATAAGAAAAAAGAGATGGCTTGCCTTGCCGTCAAGGGATTGAAAATCAACCCCTTTTATACTTCTTCCGAAAGATACGATGATATGATTCATCCCCTTTATCTTACAGTGAGGGATTGCCACACCGTAACCAATGCCTGTAGATCCAAGTTTTTCCCTTTCAACAAGAACATTAATGAGTGTTTCTGTGTCAATACCATTTACCTTTGATGCTATATCAGATGCCATCTCTTCAAGTAAACCCCTTTTATCATTTGATTTGAGGTTTGGGATTATATACTCTTTGTTAAGCACATCAATAATTCGCATAGATTATCTCTCTCCTTTTAATGAACAAGCAAGAACTCCCTGTGTTCTTGGCACAGGGATGAATTGCCTCAAAATTTTTGTCATTGCCCGACTTGATCGGGCAATCCAGAGAATTGAACTGGATTCTCCGGTCAAACCGGAGAATGACAGCATTGAGTTTTTGTCTTTTACGCCCTGCACTCTTGGCGCAGAGTTCTTAACAACAAGTTTCTATCAAATAAAGATTTTGGTGTCAATAAGGTTAATATCCTATTTTAAGCCGCTGCGCCAGTGCAGCCGGCAGTCCTGCATTCAGAACTTTATGTGCAGTTTTTATAATATCATATTGGACCCTGAAAAACCTCACCAGTCTTTCTTCTGCATCATACAATACAAAAGATGCCATGGGGCTGCCATCCCTGGGCTGTCCAACTGCGCCTGGGTTTATAAGATATAAACTTCTGGTATCTGGTCGGACTTCTATATCAAAGGCAGTATATATGTTTTCATCAATATACCTATATGTTATTGATCTGTGTGTATGCCCAAAAAAGCATACGGCCGGGTGTAAATGCTCAACCTTCATAAGTTGAAAATTTTCATAAGCATCATTAAGGGTCAGGATATACCTGTCGGTATTGTTAATAAAACCATGAACTGCTGCTGCCCTGCTGTTGTCAAAGGTGAGCATTCTGGGAAGGTTTTTTAAGAAGAGAAGGCTTTCCTGATTGAGTTGCTTTCTTGTCCAGTATATTGCCTCTTTTGCAATGTCTGTGAAATTATCAGTCCCTTCAAGTCCCGCTGCCCTTGAGTCGTGGTTGCCCATAATACACTTGATATTACGGGACCTGACTATATCAACACACTCATTCGGATTGGCATTGTACCCAACTATATCGCCCAGACAAATTATATCCCTTATGCCAAGGCAGTCTATCTTTTCAAGGACGGCATTAAATGCCTCAAGGTTGGAATGAACATCTGAGATAATTGCATATCTCATGCTGCCAAAAGTTTAAACCATACAGTATGGGATTGCAAGTATTACATACCCAAGAAAAATACTGCAGATTTTTATTCTTGACATTTGTCAAACCAAATAAGTAGAATACCCAGCATGAGACGGACATTCATCATTGGTGCCGCATTTCTGATAATATTCATCAATCTAAAACCGCTTGCCTCTGCCTTTAATACAAGGCCTGCGAAAACTCATTTTGCGCTTTTTTGCATGGTGTCAGATAATGGTAAAACCTCTTGCCCTCACGAAGCATGTCCAATCATGGACAAGGGGACTCATGATGCAAAAGCAAAGGATTCGTGTGATATAAGGATAGGCTGTGAGACAAACCATCAGCAGGAAACAGCATCGTCATATGTCACTGGTAATGAAATGTCCATTTGCGGCTCATATTTTAATAAAAATTATCAACCGTCTTTAGTTTTTAACCCTCAGCCGTTAGCCGTTAGCCTTCAGCCTTCAGCCTCATCAATAGACAAACCACCTCAGAATATTCTTTAAATCCCCACAAATTAGACATCAAAAATGAGAAGTATCTTTCTAATCTCTCGTTTCTGTATTTACTATTTCTGATTTTCTGTATTCCAGACATAAAGAGGTTAACATGCGATTTTTTAAACTGCTTACCGTTTACTGCTTACTGCTTACTCTCTTATCTGCCTGCGCCAAAGGCAGTAATGACAAGGTGGAAGAAACCTTAATAGGCAAGCCCGCCCCTGATTTTAAACTTACAGAACTGCACGGCATGGAGTATAAACTTTCTAACATGAAAGGGAAGGTAATCCTTTTAAGGTTCTGGTCAACAAGATGTGTTTCATGCAAAGAGGAGATGCCGAAACTTGAGGCAAGTTACAAGAATCTAAAAGACAAGGGCTTTGAAATACTTGCAGTCAATGTTGAGGACCCAAGGGATAAGGCAATGAACTTTGTCCACGAATTAAAATTAACATACCCAATCCTGTTAGATGAAGACCAGAAGGCTGCAGGTCAGTATAAGGTTTACGGTATTCCAACCTCTTTTTTCATAGATAAAAATGGCATTGTCAGGGGAAGGGTATTCGGCGGCATGGATGAAAAGACGATTGAAAAAGTTGTCATGCCTTTGTTGGAGGATAAAGCCGTAACACCTAACATAGAGGAGAAAAAGGGGATTTTTGTTCCACTGAAGGATACGGATTCTAATACTGCAGGGAGTGCTCAAGGAAAATTTACCATTCCAACATATGGCGACTTTACTCTTACAGACCATAATGGAAATAGGACGAATCTTAAGCATTTTATGGGCAAGGTTGTAATTATGTTTTTTGGTTATACCAACTGTCCTGATGTATGCCCCACAGGCCTTCGTCATATAGACTCAGCCCTCAAACTTCTTGGCAGCAGGAGAGGTTAGGTTCAGGTGCTTTTTATCTCTGTTGACCCA
>JACRPW010000081.1 GCA_016223005.1 Deltaproteobacteria bacterium
CAGGCGTTATTGGGGTTCTATGGATGAATGGCAGGACGACTCCAACCTGCCTATGCTTAAAAAGTACCTCGCTATGTGTATATTACGTTTGAGACCTTTGAATTTCACCCTGTATGGTTTTATGGTCATTCCCGTGAAAACGGGAATCTAGTGTTCTCAATGCCTTCTGGATTCCCACTTTCGTGGGAATGACAAAGAAGGGGCATTTTTCAAAGGTCTCTATATAAATGAAATGAAAGGAGGGGAGATTTATGGCTAAAAAATTTACAGGTGATATGGATAGGAGGGCGTTTCTAAAGACTACAGGGGGACTGGTTGCCACAACTGCTATCTTTGGCTTCCCTCACCCATCAGAGGGAGCTGCGCCTGCGGAAAAGGAGTATGTGCCTAAGGATTTAAGACAATGGAGTCAGTATACCACAGATATATATAAGTCAAAGTTTGCCTATACCAGAGGCGGCACAACAGGTTTTTCACCCCATGGTGTGAATTGTAAGGGAAACTGCGCATGGCAGACATTTGAGAATGAGGGTCGTATTACCAGAGAAGAGCAGGTAGCCAACTACCCGCAGATTAGGCCTGACATCCCTGATGCAAATCCAAGGGGATGCAATAAGGGCGCAATGCACAGTCAGTCCCTTTATCAGGAGGATAGACTTTTATACCCTATGAAGAGGGCGGGGGAAAGGGGTGAGGGGAAGTGGAAGAGGATTACATGGGATGAGGCATATACTGAAATAGCCGAAAAACTTGTAGATAAGGTTAAAAATGGGGATTTTGGAAAGGTGATGATGTATGCAGGACTGGGTGTCCTGTCTCCGTTAAGGAGGGCTGCGGGTTTGCGTTTCCGTTCCCTGATGGGTTCTGTAAGCCTTAATGCGGCAGGACCTGTAGGCGATATGTTTCCAGGGGCTACTATAGTCTATGGCAACTCTCTTATAGGGACTACCACTGAGGCTTGGTATGATGCAGATTATCTCTTGATAATGGCTGCAAATCCTATGGTGGCGCGGCTCGCAGATTCCCATTATATAAATGAAGGAAAGTATAAAGGGAACAGGGTGGTTACAGTTTGTCCTGATTATAACCCAACAGCAAGGGCTAGTTCCCTGTGGGTGCCGATAAAGATTGGAACAGACAGCCTATTTATGGCTTCCTTTAACCATGCGCTCCTCAAGGAAAAACTCTATAACGAGGCATTTATAAAGGAGCAGACTGATTTACCATTTCTGGTAAAGACAGAGAATGGAAAACTCCTCAGGCAATCTGATATGGTGATAGAGGGTAAAGGTGATGTATTTTATTTTTATGACCTGAATACCTCCAAGGCAATAGAGGCGCGTGGCAGTATGGGAAGTGATGAAAAAACTATAAAATTACCCAAAGGGGTAAACCCGGCGATTGAGGGGACATGGACCATAAAGACCTCTGCAGGGAAGGATATAAAGGTTACTACAGCCTTTGAGATTTTAAAGAAGGAGTTGGAAAAGTTCCCGCCTGAAAAGACCCAGAAGGATACAGGCATCAATCCGAGTATCGTCTATGAAGAGGCGCGTCGTTTTGCCAAGGCAGATAAGGCCCTTATAGTAGGCGGCTACCGCACCCACAAGTACTACTGGGGGGTGCTCGGCACATGGGGTCAGGCGCTGGCATTGGCGCTTACAGGTCATGGAGGAAGAAAGGGAGGACTGGATATAGACAATGAATGGAATCTTGGAAATACAGGTCCGCTTTCATCCCCTGCGCCCAGCCGCGGCGGTTCAGGGTTTCTTGGCGACTGGTTTTGCCTGGACCAAAAGAATAGTTTCAACACCCATTACGATGACAAGGAGTTTAAAGAGAAAGTGGGTATGACCAAAGAAGAGGTTATTAAACTTGGGGAGTGGGCTATAAAAGACGGCGGATTTGATTACGACGGCAAACCTGAAATCGCAATCTTCATCAGCGACAATAAGTTCCCCAGGTCTGCGGCGCAGAAACAGTCACAGGATACCTTTTTAAAGCAGACTGAATTCATTGTGGATTTGAATATCCGTATGAGTTCCACCGGACATTATGCAGATATACTTCTGCCTACCCTTGCCAACTATGAGAGTTATGAGCTGCGGATGGACCCTGGATACTGCAGGTTTGGCAATGTGATGGTTCCACCCAAGGGCTTAAAGACGCCCGGTGAGGTTAAATCCGAGTGGGATATATGCTCCGAACTTTGTATGAAGATAGAGGAGGTCGCAAAACGTAAGGGTGTATCAGCAGTGGAGGACAAAAAATTTAAAGACCCTAAAGACGACACTCTGCCATTAAAGAGGAACCTCCACACCATCTATAAGGACTTTACAACAGTGGAGGGAAAGACCATATTGAAAGAGAAGGAACTCTTTGACTATATTGTTGCGCTGATGCCTGCTATAAAGCACCAGCCCATTCAGAAGACTGTAGAAGATGGGTTTGTTGTCCTAAACTCTGAGGCAGGGCAGACAAGCCCCCTTTATCCTGACCAGCCTTTTTATCCAAATGAACCCCATGTCTATCTCAAGAAGCCCTATGCGACCACATCTGGAAGACAGCAGTTCTATGTGGACTATGACCTTTACCTTAAGATGGGCTGCCCTGTCCCAACAGGGAAGGGACCTATAAGACCATCCAAATACCCATTGGCATTTTTTGACTCCCATACCCGGCATGGAATTCACACCAACTGGAGGACACAGAAATTTCAGCAAAGACTCCAGAGGGGTGTTCCATATGTATGCCTGAATCCTGCTACAGCCCAAAAGAAGGGTATAAAGGATGGGGATTGGGTCAGGGTATTTAACGATGTGGGCGATTTCAAGGCAATGGCAAAATTATCAAATAGCATACCCCCGGATGCGGTGTGGACAGAGCATGCATGGGAGGACATCCAGTTTGAGGGTGGGAAGGGTTACAATAGTCCATTGGCGGCATCTATATCGCCACTGGAACTTGTGGGCAAGTATGGACATATGTCCGCCTCCTCATTCTGGGATGGGAACCGCATTATGGGTGAATCCTCTGTTGATGTCCGAAAGGAGGCTAAAATATGAGACAGATAGGGATGGTAATAGACCTTAATAAATGTATTGGTTGTCAGACCTGCACTATGGCATGTAAGACCCAGTGGACCATAGGCGATGGCAGGGATTATATGTATTGGAACCATGTAGAGACCATGCCGGGAAAGGGGTATCCAAAAGGGTATATGGATATGAAGGATACAGGGTTTGACGCTAAAGGGAAGGTTATAGTAGGCGAGCTTCCTAAGAAGGCTGATTACGGCGGCGATTTTGAGTTTAATTATACTGCGTTTATGGAGGGTAAGGATAAGGTTCTAAAACCTGCAAGCAATCCTACTTGGGGACCCAACTGGGACGAAGAGGTGGGCGAAGGTGAATATCCCAATAACTATTACTTTTACCTTCCCAGGTTATGCAACCACTGCACAAACCCTGCATGTGTTCCTGCATGCAAGGCAAAGGCTGTAAGAAAGAGGGAAGAGGACGGGATTGTTGTTATAGATTTGGAGAAATGTGAAGGACTCAAAAGGTGTATCAAGTCATGCCCTTATAAGAAGCATTACTTTAATCCCACCAGGGTCAATCCTGTTCAAAAGGATAGCGAAGGTCAGTCAGAGAAGTGTATCAGTTGCTTCCCCAGATTGGAGAGGGGTATTGCTTCAGCCTGTGTCCGTCAATGTGTTGGAAGGGCAAGATTTCAGAGTTATGTGGATGATGTGGATGGTCCGGTCTATAAACTGGCGAAGAAATGGAAGGTGGCGCTGCCCTTGTTCCCTGAAAAGGGGACATTGCCAAATGTCTTTTATGTGCCGCCCCTGTCTTCTCCGAAATTTGATAAGAATGGGAAACCTACTGACGAACCAAGGATACCTTTGACCTATCTAAAGAAACTTTTTGGACCAGAGGTGGAAGGCGCTTTAAAGACCCTGAAGACTGAGATAGATAAGAAGGCTAAAAGGCAGGCGACAGAACTCATGGACATCCTTATAGCCTACAGACATAAGGATATGATGAAGGTTTGATAGCGATGTGGGGACAGATTTGAAATCTGTCCCCACATCTGTCCCCACATCTTCAAAGAGGAGGTAAGTCTATGAGATTATCCGCAAAAAAGATATTGGGTGTTGTGGCTCTTGCCCTCTTGTTGCTATTGCCGTCCCCTGTGTTTGCTGCTGATGAATCTATTCAGCAGAGGATTGATGGGCTTTATAAGGAACTGGAAAAGTTGAAGAAGGAGATGGAGGAGGGTAAGAAGAAAGACGAGAAACAGGAAACAGAGATCAAGAAGATCAAGAAGGAAACAAAGGAGATGGAAAAGGTTGTGAAAAAGGTAGAACCGTGGGGCAGGTTTGAACTCAAAGGTGATTTCAGGTTAAAAGTAGATTCCATCCATGCAAACTTTAATGACTTTACAGGATTCCGATGGAATCCGAATGTTACGCTGGGGGGAATACCATGGGGCGCATACCAACCAAGGACCTATGGGGAATTTAGAGCTGATGATGACTTCCTCAATACAAACCGTCTAAGGCTCAATCTTAAGGCAAATGTAACAAAGGATATAGATTTCATAAGCCGGTTCTCCATGTATAAGATATGGGGTCAGGAGACAGGGTCACCGCTTGGCACATCCATCTGGACAGGGGATAGGTTTGAGAGTTTTCAACTTCAAAATGCCATGCTCTTTGATGGAAACAGGACACACAAACCATCAGATAATGCCTTAAGGGTTGATAGGGCATTTTTTGAGTGGCTGGAGCCGGGCGGCATTAAGAACTGGTGGGTATCAATCGGCAGGAGACCATCTACTCAAGGACCGCCCCTTCAACTAAAAGAAGGCATGGAATTTACAGAGAGGCTTGGAACCCCTCCGGGCTATCTCTATGACTATGCCTTTGATGGAGCCATGATAGGGTATGCCCCGGAGATTAAAGCCCTTCCAGGGTTTACATTCCGCATCTGTTATGGAAAAGGGTTTGAATCAGGACTTAGAGAGAGTAGAATCAACTCACTTAACGATGCAAGTTTCTCAGGGTTTAATATTGACCTCTATAATACGAAGGATACCCTTGTTAATGTGATGCTCACAAAGGCATTTGAACTTCCGGACCTTGCTGAGCAGGCAACTGCAAACATAGGTGATGTTACAAGCGGCGGTTTCCTTGTAATGAATAGAAGTTTGGGTGCAGAGCTATTTTTAGCTACAGGATTTTCCAAAACCGACCCTGATAATATTTCTAACTGGAGATTCCCTGTGGATGGCAATAGCAGCGGGGTATACGGGGATTCGGCATACGATGTGATGGCATCCCCAGGCGGACTTTTGATGGATGAAGGTGGTGAAAAGAAGAGACACACAGGTCATGTAATCTATACAGGTATAAGGGTTCCATATGGTAATAGTAAATTTGGTTTTGAGTTCAACTATGGTTCAAAGTACTGGCTCCCATTTACATCAGGGTCTGATGATATCTATGGAAGCAAGATTGCTACCAGGGGTCATGTGGAAGAGGTCTACTGGACATACGACCTAACAAAAGAACCTATAGGGAAACTATCCAAGGCATTACTCAGGGTTGGTTACCAGCGATATAACTTTAAATATAGCGGAAGCGGACTCTTCCTTGGAGCACCCAAGGATCTAGATAGCAATCCGCAGCTCCTCTTCCCATCGCCGGAGCGTATGGATAATGTATATATGTCCTTTGATGTCTATTTTTAGAGGAAGATTGAACCTTTATTTAAAAAGGGGGTGAAGGACATGTTGAGGTCAAGGCTGAAAAAGGTATTAACATATGGCGTATCTGTCTTGGTAGTCCTCTTTGCGTCAACAGAGGTCATTTCTGCCATTAATGTGGAGATAGAGGCAGGCCCATTAACAGGCAGGGCGCCCTTGGAGGTTACATTTAAGGCAAAGGTGAGCGGTGATAAGGCAAAGTCCTTTTACTGGGATTTCGGGGATGAGATAGATAAGGAGCCGTGCGAGGATGAGGAATGCATCCACGAATTCAAAAAGTACGGCACTTATACAGTAACACTTACTGTTACAGATGGATCGGGGAATAAGATTATAAGAACAGTGCAAATAAAGGATATCCAAAGGAGACCAGGGTGTCCATACTGACCTTTTTTGAGAAAGCCTTTTTATGAATTTTGCGGCTGTCTGCCCTGCCTGCAAACCCGTTGCCTCTAAAAGCCTCCCATCCAAACGGTTTGCCAACAAGGCAGACAGCCGCAAAAAGACATTTTAGATGAGGAGGGTGAAAAGATGATGGAAAGATGGCTCAGAGGTACAGCAGGGTTTGTTGTATTACTAAGTTTGGGATTGACACAGTTGCATTCACCTAAATGGTTACTACTGACTGCGTTTATGGGGCTGAATCTTTTGCAGTCAGCCTTTACAAACTGGTGTCCAAGCATGCCAATCCTCAGGTCTCTGGGGATAGAGGCAGATTACACAGATAAAAATAAATAGTAGTCTTAAATCTGCGTAATCGTATTTTAGAAATCTGTGTAATCAATTTCTTTCATAGGAGGTTAAGGAAATTATGGTAAAACAGATATTGGGGATTATGGCGGGAGTTGTTATGGTAGCAGCGCCCATTCTGGCTGCTGAGGCGCACAAGACTCCGACAGCGCCAAAGGAATACATTGACATAAAAAATCCATTTAAGGCTGATAAGGATGTCATTGCAAGGGCTGAAGAGATATACATGAAAAAGTGCAAGAAATGTCATGGCGAGAAGGGTGACGGCAAGGGTTCTGGGGCAAAGGATTTGGAAATAAAGCCGGTTGCATTTACCAAGGGCTATCTCTCGAAAAGACCTCCTGGACAATTATTCTGGATTACTGAAAACGGTAGTAAGAATACAGATATGGAGGCAATGGGTCCAGGCAGCGAAATGAATCTTTCAAAGGATGATATATGGAAGTTAGTCACATATATCTATGAAAAGTTTGGCAAGTAGAAATAATGAGCATTGTTTTATTAAGAAAGGCTGCAACATTTTGTTGTAGTCTTTATTTTGTAATTCTGTTGGCTGCCTGCTGCTGGTTACTGATTATGGGGGTTGGAATGGGTTGGGGATACACCCATGACACATCCCTTATAAAATGGAGAGAATATACACCTCAGGCATTTGAAGATGCCAAGAAAGAGAACAAACCTGTTTTTATCCTCATAACAGCCTCATGGTGTCACTGGTGCCATGTTTATGAGGAAAATACACTGGAGGATAAGGAAATTTCAAACTATCTCAATACCCAATATATCCCGATATTTGTTGACCATGACAAGAGGAGGGATATAGTCCGCAAATACCCTGGCATAGGCATACCTCTTACTATTACCCTTACCCCCGGGGGTGAGAAATTATTTTCATCCTTCGGGTATCTCTCTAAGGATGAACTCCTTTCAACCCTTATGTGGACATTGAAATCTGTAAGTAAGGGTGAAATGCCTTCTCCCCAGTCAAAGGGAGAAAAACTAAAAGGTATCACCCTCCCAAACAAGGAAGGATCGAAGAGGTATCTCTCTGGATTTGAGAAGGTGATTTTAAAGGATTATGACACTGTCTTTGGGGGCTTTGGGCAGGAAGAGAAAAAGGTTTTTGCAGAGGAGATGCTCCGGGTAGCAGAGATTTATGAAAGGGGTAGGGATAAAAAACTCCTTGAGATGCTTACCAATACCCTTGACCATATGGCAGGCTTGAAACAGAAATTAGTTGAACGAAGACATCCTTCTTTTGAAGAGTTGAGCAAACTCAGGGTTCAAGAGAGGACGCTCATTGACGAGGTAGAGCAACTTCAGAAAAGGGACAGGATAGTAGGTATCTTTGACCATGTTGAAGGTGGTTTCTTCCGATACGCTACAGAGAGGGACTGGTCAATCCCGCACTACGAGAAGACACTTCTGGAGAATGCAGACCTCATAAGGCTCTTCCTGAAGGCATATGAGATTACAAGGGTCTCAAAATATAAAGATGTAGCTGTAAAGTCTATAGAGTATGTCCTTAACAATCTTTACGACCATAAGGACGGTAGGTTTTATGGAAGTCAGAATGCCGATGAGGTCTACTACCATTGGACATCAGAGGAAAGAAAGAGGGTTAAGCATCCTGCAATTGATAAGAATTCCTATACTGTCTCCAATGCCAAGATGATTATTGCCCTCTTATATGCGTCCGATAGCCTAAAGGATGCAAGATACAAGGCGATAGCAAAGAAGGCTCTTGAATTCTTCAAGAGGGAAATGATTACCCAAAACGGGGTCTTAAGTTACTATGACAATGTCCAGAAAAAAGGCTTTCTTGATGGTCAGTTAGAGGACAATGCATGGATGGCGCTTGCATTTTTAGAGGCGTATAAGGCTACTAAGGAGAAGAGATTACTGGAGATAGCAGAGGGTTCTATAATAAGGTTTGCCATGGAAAGGCTTTATGACTCAAAGGGCGGTGGTTTCTTTGAGAGGCGGAGCACAAGCAAGGATTTCTATAGAAATGGTGAACTCTTTATAGACGAAAAGCCTCCTAAAGAGAATGGTGTAATGGCATATGCACTTTTTAGGGCATATAAACTTACTGGCAATGCCGATTATCTTAAAAAGGCAGAGGAGGCAATAGGGCTGTTTATGGATGAACATATGACAGGTGAAATATCTACTATCAACCCATATTTTCACAGGTTGGCGCAGGCGCTGGTGGAGACAGGTAGGTATTAAGCGATGGTGGGTGGCAACAATAAAAAAACAAAAAAACAAAAAAACTTGACAAATGTCAGTTTAAAGTGTAAGGAAGGCTAAACTAAATATTTTGCCCTGGGGAAATTGGTGACTGCATCAGGAAAAAAGAGTTTCGGATACACATATCTTATTGTTATTGCATTAACTATCATTATCCTCTTTATTATAACAGCAGGATTAAAGATAGTTGACAGTCGCACAAATACCATAGAATACTGCACATCCTGCCATGCAATGAAGTTTCCTGCTGAAGAATTTCAGAAATCCAAACATTATAAAAGCAAGGTTGGCATCCTGCCTAATTGTGTTGACTGTCATATCACAAGAGGCGACAGTATTGCAAAGTTCAAACGAATTATAGGCGATAGTCTTTCCCAGTTAAGCGCTCCTAAGACAAAAGAAGATTATGAAAAAGTAAAGCCTGCCCTTGCAAAAAAGGTCAGGGATGAACTTCATCAGAATGACAGCGCTCCTTGCAGGAACTGTCATGTGGCGCAGGCAATGAAATCTGAGAATGAAGATGCAACTTCTGCGCATAAAAAGATGGTGGAAGAAAAGAAGACTTGTATAGACTGCCATTATAATCTTGCGCATGGGAAGGTGGAAGTTGAAAAAAGTCAAAAGTGAAAAATCAAAATGCAAAATGACAAGTTAAAATTCAAAAATGAATTTAAAAAACGAGTTTGCTCTTGAAATAATAAAACTTATAGATGAATTACCAAAAGAAAAGACTTGTGAAATTATTAGCAATCAATTGCTTCGGAGTGCAACAAGCATTGGAGCAAATGTTGTTGAATCTAATTCAGCCAGTTCCAGAAAAGACTATACAAATTTCTTTAGTTACGCATTAAAATCAGCGAACGAAACTAAATTTTGGTTAGAGTTGTTAAGAGATTCTGGTAAAGCCGACATGAAACAATCTGATAGACTTTTGAATGAAACAATAGAAATAGCCAACATACTGGCTTCCAGTATTCTTACTTTGAAGGGCAAGAGATAATTTTACATTTTGATTTGTAATTTTGATTTTTTATATTTGATTTTTGATTTATAGTCGGTGTTGAGGAGATAAATGTCAGAAACAGTAATTAATAAAGAGGCCCATTCAGAGCACCGTCATTACGGCATCCAGACACCCGGGACTATGGGAGTTCCCGGCACAAGACGTTATGGCATGGTTATTGACCTCCGCAAGTGCATTGGCTGCATGGCGTGTGTTGTTGCTGATAAAACAGAATATGATGTTCCGCTTGGCGTGTGGAGGACATGGGTAAAGGTCTCTGAAAAGGGTGAATATCCTGATGTAAGAAAAATCTTTATGCCGAGGTTATGCAATCATTGCGACTATCCTGTATGCGTAAGGCACTGTCCTACTCAGGCGACATACAAGCATCAGGATGGTTTTGTGCTTCAGAGATACAATAGGTGCATCGGCTGTCGGACTTGCATGATTGCATGTCCTTATAATGCAAGGCATTTCCTTCCTGCAAAAAGGACGAATATGGGTTTGCCGGTTGCTGTGGTAGACAAATGTACATTCTGCGTTCATAGAGTGAAGCAGGGTGTAAGTCCAGCCTGTGTTCAGGCGTGTGTTGGAGGCGCAAGGCTCTTCGGCGATTTGAACGACCCGAACAGCGAGGCTGCTAAACTCCTTGCAACTGAAAGGGTTACTGTTTTAAAGCCTGAGATTGGGACAAACCCGCAGGTATATTATATAATGGCGGATAAAGATATAATGGACGAGGTGCATAGTTACAGACACAGAAGCGAACAATTAAGAGAAGAGTTTAATGATTTTAAGAAAAACCATCCTGCTATGCATGGCGATTTAATAGAAGGCGAATCAACAACAAGACGGATTTTTGAAAATATGGGGACATTTATTGAAGAGATACCGCATAAGTTTATAGAGATTGGCAAGGCGTTAAAAAGGCTTGTGTTGAATAGGTAGCCCATCTGTGATGCTATGGGTGTATTTGTAGTTGCCCAATTTATTGGGCGTATTGTAACTCAAGGCTTTAGCCTTGAAAATCTCAAACCTGAAGGTTTGAGTTACAGGCGCCGATAAATCGGCAAACTACAAAAGGTTAAGGTGAATCTATGGAAAGTCAGGTAATAATGAATGTCTTCCACCATGCAACATGGGGTGAACCTATTGCCATCTATTTTTTCCTTATGGGTGTTAGCGCAGGGGCGCATGTTATATCCGCATTTGGATGGGTGTTTGGCATAAATAGATATAAGCCTATCGGGCTATTTGCCAACATCTTTTCTATTATAGTGCTTTTGATAATACCGCCATTTTTAATAGCAGACCTCGGAAAACCCTTCAGATTTTTTTATCTGCTTTTACCAGGATACTGGCACGGGACAGCGCCTATGTCATGGGGCACTATATTTCTGATACTCTATACAACCTTTATGGTCATCTATGCGATTTTTATTTATAAGCATAATGCGAAGTGGGCAAGGGTTTTTGGGCTTTTGGCAATGACATTTGCTGCATCAACGCATTGGTACACGGGCGTTGTAATTCAACTCAATCCAACCAGAGGGTTGAACCATACTGCCACCGCTTCGCTTTTGTTCCTGACAGGCGCATTTATATCAGGGACAGGGATGCTTATAGTGCTTTTCTGGCTCAAGAACCTTGTAAGATTTGGCAAGCCTGTTGACAACGAACTTATAATTGAACTTGGCAAGGTTATGATGTTTGGGATTGCATTTGAGATACTTCTAACATTTAATGAGTATCTTCAACTTACCTATGGAACTGATGATGAGTTTGTTTATCTGAAATATATACTACTTGGTGTTATGAGGACATACTATTTTTGGTTGAATGTGGTTGCTCTTGTGGCATCATTTATCATACTTGCATTTACACCATTTAGAAAGACTGTCGGCGGAGTGCTCCTTGCCTGTTTCCTTGTCATTGCTGCGATATGGGGCATGAGGCACTGGTGGGTATATGGCGGTCAGTATTTGCAGACATTTTTTTAGAAAAAATATTAGAGATTAAATATCAAAAGTCAAAATTAAGGAACTTTATTTTTAAATTTTAATTTGTCATTTTAATTTTTGCATTTTGATTTTTAATCTCCGTTGAGGTTTTATGCCAAAACTTACTAGAAGAAATTTCTTAAAACTCGGCGCTGCGTCAGGTGTAATCCTGACAGGTGGCTCTAAAACCCTTCAGGCAATGGAACTTAAACTTGGCGGTGAAGACCGCCATCAAATAAGACCGTTCCATCCAAGGGCAACATATAGCTATGTCTGCACATTGTGTCCATATCACGACACAGGTATTGCATTTGTTGAGGGCGGCAAAGTGGTAAAACTTGAGGGCAATCCTGACCATATTGCCACAAGGGGCAAATTCTGTCCAAAGGGCATGGCAGGTCTTTTGGCAGCATACGACCCTGACAGGCTCTTGTATCCATTGAAAAGAATAGGTAAACGAGGTGAAGGCAAATGGAAGAGAATAACATGGGATGAGGCAATAAAAGATGTTTCAAGCCGCATAAAGACTGCAATGGACAGCGGCGCAGCAAAGGCTCTTGTTTTAAATACAGGCGAATACAAAGACAGCGCCTTGACAAGGTTCATGCAGAGTATAGGTTCGGAGAGTGTATTCAGGAGCAGGACAATATCCTTAAGCAATCCGAACAAAAAGAAGATGTTGGAAGATACTGTCGGTGTTGACACACTAACCCCTGATTTTGCCAATGCAAGATATGTCTTGAATTTTGGCGCGAATATCATAGAAACAGCATTCCCGTTTGCCCAGAGGCTTGCAGATGCAATTGTTGAAAAGAGGATGAAACTTGTAACCTTTGATGTCAGGCTTTCAAATACTGCCGGCAGAAGCGATGAATGGTTTCCCATATTCCCCGGCACAGACGGCATTGTAATGCTTGCAATGGCAAATGTAATTATGCAGGAAGGGCTTGCTGATACGGAATTTATCAACAAATGGACAAACTACCCTTCAGATAAACTTGCATCTTATTTGAAACAGGACAAAACCCGGGATTGTATTTACACAGAATGGCATTACATATCATGCAAGCGGCACGCTTCAGGAAAGGGCGGCAGTTCTTTTATCTGCAATCACAGGAAGTATTGATGCAAAAGGCGGTTTATGTCTGCCGAGGAAGTTTGATGTAAAAATACCAGGGCTAAAGGCAAAAGGCGAAGGGCAAAAGGCTGGAGAGATGAATTATGCCCTTCCATTTAAAATAAAAGACAGCAGCCAGAAAGTAGCAATACTGCTAAATTATATGAGTAATCCTGCTTATTCAGCGCCTGCTGCAAGTTTATGGCGTGAGGTATTAAAAGACGAAAAATTAGTTCCATTCATTGTTGAATTCAGTCCATTTATGAGTGAGACAGTCATATTGGCTGATATAATACTCCCTGATGTTGTTTCTGTAGAAAGGCATGAAGTGGTAAGCAGCCCTACTGCCTTAAAACCGTGGGTTAGTGTTACAACACCTATTGTTAAACCTCAGGGTGAGGCAATGGATGTAAGGGTTGTGATGCAAAAGATTGTGAAGGCAATTGATACCGAAGGCAAAGGCATTGGAGGAGCATGGGATTTTAAAGACGAAGCAGAGTGGGTTAAAAAACAGATTGAGGAGACACCTGAATTAAAGGACAAGTATGAGGATATTATGAATTCAGGCACGTACCCTGTTTATGGAAAACTTGATTCAAAAGGCAGAAAGATTGTTGATGAGAATGGCAAGGCTGTTGATGGTGTTTTCGGTTCTTATAAAAAGGGTGGGTTCTCCACTCTTTCAAAAAAGATTCAGATACATATAAAGGAATTTGAAAAGGCAGGTGCAGCACTGCCTGTGTGGCAGGATAACCCAAAACATAAAGGGTTAAAGGAAGGCGAGTTTGTTTTAACAACATTCAAATGGGCATACCATACAAACGGAAGGACATCCAATCTGAAATATCTTTCAGAAATTGTCCATTCAAACCCTGTGTGGCTCAACAAGAAAGAGGCTTTAAAACTAGGCATAAAAGACGGAGGACTTGTAAGGGTTATAAGTCCTGTTGGTTACATTGTAACAAAGGTATTTGTTACAAATGGAATCAACACAAAGACAGCTGCGATTTCTGCATCAGCAGGCAGATGGGCATACGGCAGGGTTGCGCAGGCAAATCCATATGCAAACCCTGTTGTAAGTGCGGAGATGGAGGATTTAGACATAGATGATAATCTCTGGTGGCGTGATAAGGGCGTAAATCCGAATGATATTATACCTGTTTCAGTTGACCCGATTGGCGGAGGGCAGGCATGGTTTGATACAGTAGTTAAAATTGAGCCTGCGCAAAAAGGTGATAAATATGGCGATGTAAAGGTTGATAATAACAAGCATGTGGAGATTTATAAGGAGAAAAACTGAATAGAAATATCTAAATAGAAAATTTAAAATTAAAATGAGTAAGGGTGTTGATATTGCTGATAGACTGGTTAGGTTTTCGGTAAGAATTATTCGTCTGGCACACTCACTACACAATAGTACGGTTAATAAGCATATTTCTAATCAACTCCTCAGATCAGGAACTTCACCGGGTGCTAATTATGAGGAGGCAAGAGGGGCTGAAAGCACAGGAGATTTTATTCATAAACTCAAGGTGGTATTGAAAGAGTTGCGAGAATCTATCTATTGGTTGAAGGTTATTGAACAAGCAAAGATAATTCCCTCTGATAAGTTAAGAGATATTCTTCAGGAGGCTGAAGAATTAAGCAATATCATTGGACGGTCTATTATTACTGCACAAAAGAATCAAAGACTCAAATGATTTTACTTTTTAATTGCTTGTTTAGATATTTCTATTGGGATGTTTAATATGACGAAAAAAGCCTTAATTACATCAATAGCGATTGGCATTGTAATTTTTATAGTTGTTTTTGCAGGTGTAAGACACTTTAACTACAGGACAAATGATATTGGCATCTGTCTTGTGTGTCATGAACTGTTTGTGCCTTATGAGGCATATAAGGGCGCTGATTATAACAAGACAAACTACGGCGTTGGCGTGGGCTGCGCAGAACGCCATATGCAGCCTTATGAGGAGTTTAAAAAATCGCCTCATTATGCAAATGCGTCAGGATTAAGACCATCGTGCACAGGATGTCATGAACCGCATACATTTACACAGGTAGTTAGGTGGAAGTATATATATATAAACAAAGGTGGCTATGGTGAGAGTCCGTTTCATAAGATTTCAGAGTCTATAAGAGATAAGATAGAGTGGGAGGAGATAAGACCAAGGCTTGCTAAAACCGTAAGAGAGGGCTTTCTGGAAACCAACAGCCAGAAGTGCTGGGACTGTCATGGCACAAGGTTTGATGCAAGACTAAAAAATCTAAAGGCACATAAGAAAGCAATAGATAAGAAAAAGCCTGTCCCTGCAGGCAGTAAGCAGGGAGTGGAAAGATTGAATTGTATAGAGTGCCATTACAATCTTGTTCATGCCGAGGTTCCATGGCCTGATATGGAGGGGGGTGGTAAAGAAAAACAGTAATTAGTTATTAGTAATTAGTGATTAGTAAAAACATAAAAACTGGCAACTAATTTTATTAAAAATCAGGTATGGTTTTTTCTTGACATGGTATTTTTTTTAGACTATTATCACGGAAAATATTACCTTAAAAGGAGGAGGGAATTATGAAGAAATTATTGTTTTATGTTTTATTGATACCTGTATTCGTGATAGCGAATATTGGTATCAGCAAGGCTGCTGAGGCGCCTGCACTGCAGCCTGTGCCTGAAATCTCAAAAGAGGATTTCGCAAAGGCAACGGGGATTTATTTTAACAGGTGCGGCGGATGTCACGGAACACTGAGAAAGGGCGCTACAGGCAAGCCTCTCACACCGGACAAGACACTCACAAAGACAGTTGCAAAACTCACTGACATCATCTACAACGGCACAGAAGGCGGCATGCCTGGTTGGGGGACAACAGGTGTTCTCAGCAAAGAAGAATCAGAACTGCTGGCAAAGTTTGTCCAGAACACCCCGGTTGCTCCGCCTGAATGGAACATGAAGGAAATGAAGGCTTCATGGAAACTTATTGTTCCGCCTGACCAGAGGCCAAAGGCGCCTGCTCATAAGAGGAACATTGAAAACTTCTTTGCAGTAATATTAAGAGATGCAGGACAGATTGGAATTATTGACGGCGATACAAAAGAGGTTGTAACAACAGTAGCCAGCGGTTTCGCTGTTCATACACTTAGGTATTCATATTCTGGAAGGTATCTCTATACAATCGGCAGGGATGCAAAGGCAACAATGGTTGACCTATGGATGGACCCGCCGCAGACTGTTGCAGAGGTAAAGACAGGCATTGAAGCAAGGTCAATTGATTCCAGCAAGTATAAGGGATTCTATGACAAATATGCTGTGGTAGGCAATTACTGGCCGCCATCATATGTTATCCTTGACGGACAGACCCTTGAGCCATTAAAGGTAGTTGGGACAAGGGGTTATACATATGATACAAACGAGTATCATCCTGAGCCAAGGGTTGCATCAATAGTTGCATCTCACAATGCCCCGGAGTTTATATTAAATGTTAAAGAAACAGGTCAGATACTACTTGTTGATTATTCAGATATTAAGAATTTAAAGGTTACAGCAATCGAGGCAGAAAGATTCCTCCATGACGGCGGCTGGGATGCATCAAAGAGATATTTTCTTGTTGCAGCAAACATGAGAGACAAGGTTGTTGCAGTTGATACAAAGACAAAGAAACTTGCGGCAATAGTTGAAACAGGCATAAAGCCTCATCCTGGAAGGGGCGCAAACTTCAATGACCCGAAATTTGGTCCTGTGTATGCAACACCGCATCTTGGCGAGCCAATGGTAGCGCTTATAGGAACAGACCCAGAAGGCGATTATAAGGCAAATGCATGGAAGGTTGTAAGAAAACTCAAGACAGCAGGTGAAGGCGGACTCTTTATAAAGACCCATCCAAAGAGCAGCAACCTCTGGATAGACCATACCCTTGCTAAGGCAGAAGATGCATACAGGAGCATTACAGTATATAACATTAAGAACCTTGATGCAGAGCCAAAGGTTATAAAACTTGGCAACAGGGGCAGGATTGTTCACATAGAGTATAACAAGGCAGGAGATGAGGTATGGATTTCCCTGTGGGACAAGAAGGGCGAAATCATCGTATTTGATGACAAGACCCTGAAGGAAAAGACAAGGATAACAGATGCAAGACTTGTTACACCTACTGGCAAGTTCAATGTATATAACACAAGGTATGATATATATTAAGAAGTAGTTGTTGTTATTAGAAAAGGTTGAGAGGTGTCATGCCTCTCAACCTTTTTTTGTAGCTGCCCACTTCATTGGGCGCGGTTAAAAGCATGCCGATAAATCGGCATGCTACTAAAATCCCCCAAAAGGAGGTATAAGATGAATGCAAAGGTAATATTTGGAATTATTATTGCAATCGCCTTCTTTATTTCCGTTCCTCTGATGGCTGCTGAAGAACATAAGACTCCAACAGCGCCAAAGGAATATCTGGACATGAAAAATCCTGCAAAGGGTAAGGATGCTGTTGCAAAGGGCGAAGAACTTTATATGAAGAAATGCAAGAAATGCCACGGTGAAACAGGTGACGGCAAAGGCAGTGGTTCTAAGGACTTGGAAATCAAGCCAAAGGCATTTACCAAAGATTATCTTGCCAAAAAGCCTGACGGGCAATTGTTTTGGATTATAGAAAACGGCAGTAAGAGCACAGACATGGAGGCTTTTGGTCCGGGTTCAGATACAAACATTTCAAAAGACAATATCTGGAATATTGTAACCTTTATAAAAGAAAAATTTGGAAAGTAGTTTGTGAAACATTTGTTTAAATACGGGCTATGGCGCAGTGCCACAGCCCTTTTTTTTATAATAATGCCTCTTATTTCTTTTGCTGAAACCCCGCAGGAACTTTATCTCAAACACTGCAGTTCATGCCACCACCCTGAAAGATACGGCGTATCAGCGCCCCCGTTGTTTAAGGAAACAGTTGGTAGTAAAAACAACAATGAAATAAAAGAGACTATATTAAACGGTCTTCCTGCCACAAATATGCTGCCGTTCAAAGAGATTTTAAAGGCAAGTGAAGTAGATGCTATTATCTCCTATATAAAAACCCCGATTGAAAAGCCAAAATGGGACAGAAATGATATCCTAAACAGCAAGATTATTCCACAAGACCTTCAGCCTCCAACCTCAAGCCTTCAGCCTAAAGATATTGACCTGTCCAACCTCTTTATGATTGTTGAGGGCGGAACAGGCATTGTTCATTTCATGGATGGGGATACATTTAATATCATTGACAAGATTAAGGTTGGCGCAATGCACGGGGGACCAAAGTTTGATTATAATTTTAATTTTTCATATATACTCTCAAGGGACGGCTGGCTTGTCCAATATAATTTAAAGAATCTTAAAGAAGTCGCAAGGATAAGGGCGGGCATAAATTCAAGAAATCTTGCTGTTTCAAATGATGGCAGGCTTATAGCAGTTGCAAATCTTCTGCCTCAAAATATGGTCTTCATTGATGCAGAGAAGATGGAGCCTGTTTTTATGGTTGATGTTGATACGAGGATTGGTGCAATATATACCTTGAAGGAAAGAGGTTTATTTGTTGCAGCCCTGCGTGAGAAGCCAGAGGTATGGCTTATAGATTATAATAATAATTTTAACACAGAGAAGATAATGATTGACCAGCCCTTCAGTGATTTTTTTATAGAGCCGACTGAACAATATCTTATAGGCGCTGCCAGAAACGGGGAACATCTGACAGTCTTTGATATGAAAGAAAGAAAGGTAATAAAGAATTTTGAAATAAGCGGTATGCCGCATCTTGCATCTGCTGCGTTGTGGAAAGATGGCGGTAAAACATTTGCAGCATTTCCGCACATCAAGTCTCCAACCATGACAATCATTGAATTATATAAATGGGATATTATTGCAAAGATAAACTTAAAGGGTCCGGGGTACTTTGCAAGAACCCATGAATCTATTCCTTATATATGGGTTGATACAAATACAGACACAATGCAGTTGATTGATAAAAAGGATTTTACGGTTGTGAAAGAGGTTATCCCCGAAAAAGGGCGGTTTGCTATGCACACTGAATTTACAAAAGACGGCAGGTTTGCATTAGTGAGTATAAGGGAAAAAGGCGGTGCTGTATTTATATATGATATAGAAAGAATGGAGGTTATAAAAAAACTTCCGTTTGATAAACCGATTGGAAAATACAATGCAACTAATAAAACGCATTAGATTTATTTTTCTGCCCCTCGTAATCCTTTGCTTTAGTCCTGTATGGGCAGAAGAATTTAAGGTTGGTATGAGGGATTGGATGTTCCATCCCGAAGTCCTGACCATCAAAACAGGTGATACAGTTATATTGATAAATGATGATGACAGCCATCACACAGTTACATTTGAAGATGCAACTATTAAAAGTTCTGAAAATATAAAACCAGAGAGGCAGTTCTATATTACATTTGACAAGACAGGGGAGTATAAGTATTATTGCAAGTACCACCGCGACTATAATATGCGCGGAAAGATTATTGTGAAGTAAGGTGTATTCTGAACACGAAAGGTCTTTATGCTCGGTGTAACAAAACTTTTATGCGAGATTGATAAAATAGCCGAAGGGGTTAAATCTTACGGACATGGAACATCTCCAAGACTCCTTCAATTCTCAAATGAAAAAAGGCCTGTTGTTGTCTGGAATGTTACCCGAAGGTGCAATCTGCACTGCGTCCACTGCTATTCTGATTCATTTGATCACCATTACAATGATGAACTCTCAACAGAAGACGGCATAAACCTTATAAATGACCTTGCTGATTTCAAAGTTCCTGTCCTAATATTTTCAGGCGGCGATCCGATATTGAGACAGGACTTATTCCATCTGGCAAAATATGCAATGGATAAAGGCATAAGGACAGCGCTTTCAACAAACGGCATTTTGATTGATAAAGATATTGCAAAGAAGATAAAGGATGCTGGTTTTGCATATGTTGGTGTCAGCCTTGATGGGACTGGCGCGGTGAATGACAGTTTCAGGGGCGCCAAAGGCGCATTCAAAAATGGGCTTGCTGGTATGAGGCATTGCAGGGATGCAGGCATAAGGGTCGGCATAAGATTTACAATGAGTAAGCGAACAATAAATGAACTGCCTAAAATCTTTGAACTTGCAGAGAAAGAAAACATACCAAGGATTTACATATCTCATCTTGTTTATTCAGGCAGGGGTGAAAGGATTAAGAAAGACGACCTTTCACATGATGAGACAAGACATGCAATGGATTTTATATTTGATAAGACAATGGATTTTTATAGAAGGGGACTTGATAAGGATGTCCTGACAGGCAACAATGATGCTGACGGCGTTTATCTGTATCTCAAGGCAAGGAGCGAAAATACTGAAAAGGCAGAAAAGATTTATGCCATGTTAAAGAAAAGAGGCGGAAACTCAAGCGGCGTCAGCATAGGCTGCATAGACAGTCAGGGCTATGTTCATCCTGACCAGTTCTGGTTTCATTACTCATTTGGCAATGTGAAAGAAAGAAGATTCAGCGAGATATGGAATGATACATCCGATGCCTTGATGAAGGGGCTTAAAAATAAAACAAAGATGGTTAAAGGCAGATGCAAGGCATGTCATTACCTTGATATATGCGGCGGGAATTACAGGGTTCGGGCAGAGGTAATACACAGCGATGTCTGGGCAGAAGACCCAGGGTGTTATCTGACAGATGAAGAGATTGGTATTGCAAGGGGTATAAAGGCATCGGCAAGAGGAGGGTACTAATAAGTGCATCTATAAAGTTAGTGCAATAGTTTAAACAGTTTTTTTGCCTCGGGTTTTAATAGACTTAATAAAAGACCCTATTTCTTCTCCTTTATCCTTCCTGACTTTGCAATATTATCCAATGTGGCACTGCTTAAATAATCAAGAAACCTCTTTTGTGCCTCCTTCCATACATCATGAACAGGACAGACCTCGTCTCTCGGACAAAACCCCTTTTTTATGAGGCAGTCATTTAGAAATATTCCGCCTTCCATTGCCTCAATAATATCAAGGAGGGTTATCTTTGAAAGAGACTGGGCAAGCAAAAATCCGCCTCCGGGACCCCTGTACGATTTTATAAAACCCCTCTTTGCCAAGGTTTGTGCCGTCTTCCTGCATAGCCATAAAAACAAGACCCCTTATGGCATATTCTGCGCCTTTGCTTAATCTGAACATAATTATGTTTCTCCTCTATTGTCCCTAAAATATCTTTTTGCTGCTGATGTCTCTCGGTGTTATGCGGCTCTCTTCCCTATACCTGTTTCCACGAAGCATATAAACAAAAAGGAATACAATCGCTGATAATGTAGTTACCCCAAGAATAATCGGTATAAGCATGGCAAAATTCGGCACATACCTGCCTGTATTTGCGTCATAGGTGTAACAGACGGATTTAATGGTGTCAAATATATTTGCAAAGTGCACCCATAACCGTTTTTGTTCAACAGCCATATCTATGGTTTTAAGGACAGCCTTTGGCTTGAAGTCTATTCCATAGACTTGTTTATATACCGTGCCTTTTGTGTCAACTATCGTAAATAAATTAATGTGCTGATAACCGCTGCCTGTTTTTGTGTATGAAAGCCCTACATCCTTTACAAGATTTGCAATGGTTTCTTTATCTGCTGTTGCAAAGAGCCAGTTTTTAAAATCATTCGTAAAATTACCCCCAAACTTTCTGACACTTTCGGATGTATCTTCAGGGTCAAAACTTACTGTAACAATCCTGAACTTTTTTCCGAAGTCTCTGCCTGCCTCTTTGACAGCCGCTTGAAGGTGCTGGGTTATCATAGGACACGCGTAATCGCAGGTTGTATACACAAAACTTACGATAAGCGGTTTATCCAGAAGGCTGTTTAGATGAAATCTTTCTCCATCCTGATTAGTTAAGGTGTAATCGCCAACCTTTTTCCCTACCGCCTCTTCTGCCTTGCCTAAGGTATTCTGGTTAGACAACTCAGAAAAAGATGTGGTGGAAACTGAAAAGGCTGTTCCGCAACTGATGAACCAGATGACAAAGGTAAAAATAATTGAAAGATGCTGTTTTTTTAACTTATTTATCATTTTATCAGGAGCATGGTAGGAGCAAACTCTGTTTGCGATTATCGCCATCTGGAGATGGCTCCTACCATAAGTTTAAAGGTTTTGCGTTTATTTATCATACCCATACGGATCCCAATCTTCAGAAATCTTTACAGGCTCTTTAAAATTCCCCGGAGGAGGCGGCGATTGAGTATGCGTCCACTCCAGAGATTTTGAACCCCATGGGTTTTGAGGCGCCTTCTCACCTTTAATAAGGGAGTGTATAAGTGAGATGAGTATAACCAATGCTGAAACGAATATTAAATAAGATGAATAGGTTATAAACGCCTGCAGCGGTTGAAACTGGGGAAACTGTTGATAGTCATAATATCTCCTTGGCATACCTAAGTAGCCGAGATAAAGCCACGGGAAAAATGTAAGATTTACGCCAATGAAAAACAGGTAAAATCCAAGTTTCCCAAGGGTTTCACTATACATCCTGCCTGTCATTTTTGGCCATAGATAATAAGTGCCGCCGATTATGGCGGTTGTTACAGATATTGCCATGACATAATGGAAATGGGCTGTTATCCACTGTGTGCCGTGTATATGGATATATATTGCAGACATGGCATTTGGTATGCCTGTGAGTCCTCCAATGAGAAACAAGAACAGGAAACCTACGACATAAAGCATGGGCGTCTTGAAGTCTATTGAGCCGCGCCATAGAGTTCCAATAAGCCCTATCATAAGCAAACCAACAGGCGCGCTGATTAAAAGTGTTGTAAAGGATTGCAGGATTACTATCCACGAAGGCATGCCTGATACAAATATATGGTGAACCCACACCTCGCCGCTAAGCGCAACTGTTCCGATTATGCCTGCATAGACAACGCCTTTGTAATTAAACACCCTGTTTCTGGAAAATGTAGCGGTTATTTCATACAGCATGCCGACTGCCGGAAGGAATATCACATACACAGCAGGATGGGAATAGAACCAGAACAGGTTTTCATATATAATGGCTGTTCCGCCCATTGATGCATTAAAGTAGTTTGTCCCGATATACTTGTCAAGGGTCAGCATGGTAACGGCAGTGCCAAGCACAGGGACAAAGACCAGTTGAATAATAAACGCTCCCACTATGCACCAGATAAAGATGTTTAACTTATCCCATGTGATTCCGGGCGCCCGCATCCGTATTATGGTTGTCAGGAAATTCACGCCGCCTGCAATGGATGAAAAGCCGATGAGAAGAACTGTCCATGTATAAAAGGCTGTGTTGCCGCTTAAAGGGCCTGTTGAATACGGCGGATAGCCTGTCCACATAATATCAGGCGGGTCAGGTATTACAAATGTGAGGAGCGCAAGCACAATGCCCATCCAGAAGAGCCATACGCTTAAGGCATTGAGTCTTGGAAATGCCACATCCTTAGCGCCTATCATAATCGGCACATAGTAATTTGCAAAAAAACCTGTAACCGCCGGTATCTGATAGCCAAGTATCATTGCAGCACCGTGAAAATAAAGCCAGACATTATATGTCGTAGGGTTGCTGGTAACAGTAGGTCCGACATACGCAAGTTCTGTCCTCATTAGCATTGCCATAATCCCTGCCAGAAAAAAAGCAGCAAATGAGCCTATCATATAAAGGACAGCAATCCTTTTATGGTCTGTGGTAAAGAGCCATTCTTTCAAACTAAAGTTTGAACCTCTTATAAGTGTTTCAACCTGCGCGC
>JACRPW010000082.1 GCA_016223005.1 Deltaproteobacteria bacterium
TTGATGAATAAAGGATTGAGACTCGGGACCATGATTCCACAGCGAACTACACCTGCCCTATGAGAGAATTTAAGACTTGATGAATAAAGGATTGAGACTAAAACTTCTTTCTCTGCAACAATATTTGCATCTACGAGAGAATTTAAGACTTGATGAATAAAGGATTGCGACCTAAGAATGCCTTACTATTATCAGCATTCATTTCTTGTGAGAATTTAAGACTTGATGAATAAAGGATTGCGACAGCGGCTGACGCCGAAGGGAGAAAGGGATGTAGTGCGGAGGGATATAGTGGAAACAAAGGCGGAGAGATTAAAATTTACGGAACTGATTGTCTGGCAAAAGGCTCACCAAGTATTTTTAGATATTGCCAATGATGTGGATAGCTTTCCTAAAAAGAAGACGGCTGATATTATAATCAGCCAGCTTATAAGGTCGTGCAGTTCAATAAGCGCAAATATTGCAGAGGGAAATGCCCGCCATAGGGGAAAAGAGTATGAGCATTACTTGATTATTGCGCGGGGTTCGTTGGCAGAAACTGAGAACTGGCTTATCAAATGCAGAGACTTGGGTTATATGGAAGATACAGTATTTGAAAAGCGCATGGCAATACTCACGGAAGTCTTGAAGATGCTGAATAAAATGATCGGTCAACTGAGAAAGGCTTAACATCCACTGTTCTTTGAAAACTACATCCCTTTATCCCTAACAACTTCATCCCTCCAGCCAGCGGCTGCCGACTTGATGAATAAAGGATTTTCCACCTAAAAACTTTCCTAAAAAGAAACTTATTTTTTGCAACTTGCATCTTGCCACTTGCAACTTTAGTTTTAACATCCTGCACCAGCCCATCTGCCTCAAACTCCGAACTCCGAACTCCGAACTCCGAACTCAAAACCCCTGCCTATGGAGACACGCTTGTTGAAGGGCTTGGCGCTGAGCCGACTGTTTTAATTCCAATGCTTGCACAGGACACTGCGTCGCATGATGTGGCAGGGCTTGTATTCAATGGTCTTGTAAAATACGATAAAGACCTGTCCCTGATTGGCGACCTTGCAGAGTCATGGGAGATTTCAAAAGACGGGCTTGTGATAACATTCCATTTAAGAAAAGGGGTGAAGTGGACAGACGGCATTGAATTTACAGCAGAGGATGTATATTTCGGATACAAGACAATCATAGATGAGAAAACTCCGACAGCATATAAAGAGGATTTTCTTCAGGTCAAAAAAGCAGAGGTTCTTGATAAATATACTTTCAGAGTAACTTATGAAAAACCATTTGCGCCAGCCTTGTCAACATGGGGGAGTCTGCCTGTTATCCCGAAACATCTATTGGAAGGGAAGGATATAACAAAGAGTGATTTGGGAAGAAAACCCCTCGGCATGGGGATGTTTATATTTAAAGAATGGGTTGCCGGACAAAAGGTTGTCCTTGATGCAAACCCTGATTATTTTGAAGGAAGACCCTATATTGACAGGTTTATCTACCGCATAATCCCTGACCCTGCGACAATGTTTCTTGAGGCAAAGACAGGCGCAATTGACATGCTCGGGCTTACACCCCTTCAGTATCAGCGGCAGACAGACTCGCCATATTTTAAAAATAATTTTCAGAAATTTAGATACCCTGTTTTTGTTTATTCATATCTTGGGTTCAATCTAAAAGACCCGCGATTCAAAGACAAAAGAGTCAGGCAGGCGATTGCCCATGCAGTTGACAAGCAGGAAATCGTTGACGGCGTTCTATTCGGTCTTGGCAAACCTGCAACAGGACCGTATGTCCCTAATACATGGATGTATAATCCTAATGTAAAAAAATATGAATATGATTTGGAAAAGGCAAAACAACTTTTAAAAGAAGCAGGATGGACAGACACAGACGGCGACGGCATACTAGATAAAGACGGCAAGCCATTTGAACTTACAATCTCAACAAGCGTTGGAAATACGACAAGAATAAAGGTTGCAACAATAATCCAGTGGAGGCTCCAGAAAATCGGCATAAAGGTAACCATACGCACTTATGAATGGTCAACATTCATAAATGAAAGAATAAACAAAAGACGATTTGAGGCAGTGATTTTAGGTTGGAGCATAGGGCTTGACCCAGACCAGTATGACATATGGCATTCAAGCAAGACAAAGGAAAAGGAATTTAATTTCATAGACTACAAAAACCCGGAGATTGACGATTTGCTTGAAAAGGGGAGACGCACATTTGCTCTTGAAGAGAGGAAAAAGGCTTATTTCAGGATCCAAGAGATTTTAGCAGATGATGTGCCTTATATATTTCTGTATGTCCCTGACGCCCTTGTTATTGTCAACTCCAGATTTCAGGGCATTGAACCAGCTCCCATCGGCATAACCTACAACCTGCACAAGTGGTATGTTCCAAAAGAGATGCAAAAACACAGGATAGAGCCGTAATAAATTTTAGTGATAGCAGTAGGGTGGGCTGCGCCCACCTTTAACAATAGCCGAATGGCAATGGTGGGCACAGCCCACCCTACAGGACTTTCGGACAGCGCATATATTAAAGAGATTGTTGCCGGCATAACCAACGGGGTTAATAGGTATGTAAAGGAGATGGAGGTTTCGGCTGAGTAGAGGGATACATTTTGATCCGATTGCTCAAAGAATATTACTGATAAGAGGTCATAGGATTATGCTTGATAGGAGACCTTGCGGAACTCTATGAAGTGCCTACAAAAAGATTAAATGAGCAAGTCAGACGAAATATAAAGAGATTCCCTCCGGATTTTATGTTTCAACTGACGCCAGAAGAATTTGATTCTTTAAGGTCGCATTTTGCGACCTTAAAGACAGGCAGAGGACAGCACAGAAAATATTTGCCCTATGTCTTTACAGAACAGGGTGTGGCAATGCTCTCAAGTGTATTAAACAGCGAGCGCGCAATAGATGTCAATGTAGCTATAATGAGGGCATTCGTAAAACTGCGTGAATTTGCTATGACGCATAAGGAACTGTCTCGCAAGTTGAATGCACTGGAGAAAAAATACGATTCCCAGTTCAAAATTGTCTTTGACGCTATTTGTCAGCTAATGACTCCGCCAGAACCGAAAAGGAGAAAGATAGGCTTTTAGGATGAAATGGAAAGTTGCCAACATGCCAAGAATAAACGAAGTGACGGATACGGATTTAAAGGTTATTGAAAGACTCCAGCAACTCGGCTGGAAGCGGGGGAATACTTTGCTTTTTATCAGCAGGAGTATGTGTTAAGCCTAAATTTGTGATGAGGATAACAGGATAATGGCCGCTATTTCCTTTTTATTTTCTTTGAAATAGACTTGACTTTACTTTATATCGGATATAAAGTAAAGTCAAAAGTAATAAAGGTATTATATGGAGACGATTCTTAAAAGGATAGTTTTTGATGAGATCAAAAAATACCTGCATACGGATGATATTATTGTTTTGCACGGGGCGCGTCAGGTTGGCAAGACAACCATCCTTTACTATATAGAAGACTATCTGAAAAAGCAGGGAGAGGATGCCTATTTTATTGACCTTGAAGATTCCAGATTTGTAAGAATATTGGACGCAGGCGCGGCGGAATTCATCAGGCATCTTAAAGAAGAAGGACTGTTATCCGCAGGCAGAAAAACAAAGCTCTTTGTTTTTATTGACGAGATTCAATATCTATCCGACCCATCATCATTCCTTAAACTGACGGCAGACCACCATAAAAATATCAAACTCATTGTTTCAGGCTCATCCAGTTTTGCCATAAAAACCAAATTCAAGGATTCCCTTGTGGGAAGGACTGTGAATTTTGAAATCTTCAATTTGTCCTTCAAGGAATTTTTATTATTCAGGCAATACCCATTTGAACAGGACAAGGTATACACGCAGAAAAAGATAGATGAACTCAGGACAATGTTCAAGGAATATGTTCTTTACGGAGGTTATCCTAAAATTGTTTTGACCTCTGAGATTGACAAGAAGGAAAAATACTTGCAGCAGATTATTGACACCTATGTAAAGAAAGACATAAGAGACCTCGCTGACATTAAAGATATTGACAAATTCAACAAATTGCTGGAAGCCCTTGCCTCGCAAAGCGGCCAACAGTTGAATGTCGCAGAACTTTCCAATACCACAAAGATAGCAAAACAGACCATAGAGAAATACCTGTTCATCATGGAAAACACCTATATCATCAAATTAGTCAAACCATTCAGCAAAAATATCCGCTCCGAACTCTTCAAATTGCCCAAAATCTATTTTTACGATACAGGGCTTATGCAGATGCTTTGGTTAAAGGGGTTGCAAAAAGAACTCATCGGCAATGTATTTGAAACAGGAATCTTTGCCGAACTCGCAAAGAAATATACCCATGAAGCAATCTTTTACTGGCGGACAAAGGATAAAAAAGAAATAGACTTTATGTTAAAAATCAAGAACTCCATACTGCCGATAGAAGTGAAATTGAATTTTGAGCAGTTCAATCCCACAGCAGTGCAGTATTTTAATAAGCATTACGGCATAAACAAATACAAGGTTATCGGTTTAAACGGCAAACCAAAAAGCGAGTTTTATGTTTATCCGTGGGATGCGTAGGATGGATGCCCCTGATATTATCGTAAAAAAATACGGGAAGCGGGGAGATACTTTGCTTTACCCCGTTTAGAAAATGCAATTTTCTAAACGGGGTTTATCAGCAGGAGTATGCACAGAGTAATGGTTGCTGTGCCTGATATTTTAAAAAGTCTTACGGAAAGACTGATCAAGGATTTCGGCAAGGGTTTCGATTACTCCAATCTTAAGAATATGCGCCAGTTTTACCTTGTCTTTCCAATTGGCGACGCACTGCGTAGCGAATTGAGCTGGACACATTACCGTCTGCTGATGCGTGTAGAAAAAGAGGCGGCGCGGGACTTTTATCTTGAGGAATGTATTAACAGCAATTGGAGCACAAGAGAACTTGAAAGGCAGATTTGCTCATTGCTGTTTGAGCGGCTTGCGTTAAGCAGGGACAAAAAAGGAGTGCTTGAACTTGCAAAAAAGGGACACCATATTACCGCTCCTTCCGACTCATCAGGATATCGGACAGATGCAGATGTATCTGAACTATTACAAAAGGACTCAAATGATAGAGGGTGAAAATGAGCCTATAGGCATACTCCTTTGCGCCGAGAAAAACAAAGCAGTTGTAAAATTCACTTTGCCGGAAGGGCAAAAGCAGATATACATTTCCAAATATATCTCTTATCTGCCGACAGAAGAAGAGTTGCGGGCTGAAATTATGCGTGAAAAGGAATTGATTGAAATGGAGTTAAAAATGTTAAAACCAAAAGGGCAAAAATAAGGTGTGCAGATAAAATGCCAAGAACTAACGAAGCCACAGACACATATCCCTGCTTAATACTTGCAGAGCCTGCCCCGTACTTGATACGGGGGGACAAGTTTAAAGGTGATTTACCCCATTAGAAAATCCTTTTCTAATGGGGTTGAAAAACTCCAGCAATTCGGCTGGAAGCGGGGGGTACATTGCCTGCCTGTGGCGCCTGCTTGTGCTGCGGCAGACAGGCAGACGCAGACAGGTTTTATCAGCAGGAGTATGCGTTGAGCATAAATTTGTGATAGATGGAATAGAGGATAATGGTTGCTGTGCCCGTAATTTTTCTATTTTTTATAAGAGAGAATCTATACAGCCCGATTTATTCGCAACTTTTAAATAACAATGAAGAAAATTAAAAATATTCCAGAATTTGATAGACCTCGTGAAAAGATGGAGCAGAAAGGTGCAAAGGCACTTTCAAATCTTGAGTTATTGGCTGTGTTGCTTGGCAGCGGTATAAAAGGCAAGGATGTGTTTGAAGTAGCAAAGGATATTCTGAATTTAACTAAAGACGATTTTGAGAACATCAGTGTAGAAACATTAAAGAATATTGAAGGTGTGGGGCTTGCAAAGGCATGTCAGATAATGGCAGCAATTGAATTTTCAAAAAGATTCTTGATAAAAGAAGGTGTAAAGATTAAAAATGCTGAGGATGTAGCAAAATTAACAGAGGAATTAAAAGACAAAAAGCAGGAGTATTTTTTAAGCCTGACATTAGACGGGGCATCTAATTTAATACAGAAAAGGACAGTTTTCATAGGCACTTTAAACCATAGTATTGTCCATCCGAGGGAGGTTTTTGCTGATGCTATAAGTGATAGGGCAGCGGGGATTATCTTTGTGCATAATCACCCATCGGGTGATGTTGCACCAACCAAACAGGATGTTGATTTAACCACGAGATTGATAGAGGCTGGTAAAATTGTTGGTATTGAGATAATTGACCATGTAATAATTGGCAAAGATGGGCATTTCAGTTTTCAGTCGGAAGGGATGTTAAATAAAGAGGTAAAAGCATGAACAAGATAAACGAATACGATATTCAGTTTTTGATAGAGAAATTACAAAAGGGTGAATCAATACCAGAGGATTATAAGTACAAGCTCTTCCCTACAAAGCAAAAGGAATATGAGCTTGTATATGCCGGCAAGATGCGGAAGGAAGATATTCTTGCCAATGAGGATGGTGTTTTTCCTGTGCCTTTGCAGGTGGAGAAGGTCTTTAATGGCGGGGAGTATCCATCTGGTGATAATGATTGGCGGAATATGATTGTCTTTGGTGATAACCTACAGTTTTTAAAGACTGTTTATGAGAACAAAGACCCTTTGATAAAGGATAAGGTTAAGGGCAAGGTGAAGCTGATTTATATTGATCCACCGTTTGGGACTGGGGATGAATATGATGGTGGCAATGGGAAAAGGGCATATACTGCAAAGGCAAAAGGGGCAGAGTTTGTAGAGTTTTTGAGAAGGCGGTTAATTGTTGCCAAAGAATTATTATCTGAAGATGGAAATATTTTTGTGCGTCAGGATCACCATTTTGGACACCATATTAAATTAATATTAGATGATGTTTTTGGTAAGCAAAATTTCAGAAATGAGATAGTTGTATCTAAATCTAACAGAATAAAAACTAAGGGGAAAAAATTTCTTTCTTGGCATGATTTAATATTTCTGTATGCAAAGTCGAGCGAAAGGATATTTTTTAACCACATTACCAAAAGTAGAGGTTTGGAAGAATGGAGGCAAATGGATAATGATGGCGAACAGTGGTCTGTTGTTCCAGAACATATATTGCATTTACACTCGGGGAAAAATATTAAATATGATGAGGATGGAAATCCTGTTTCAAGAGCAAAAGTTATACTGGGGAAAGAATTTCTTCCACCTATAGGCAGAAGGTTTCCATCTCAAGAAACAATCTTCGAGTTGGAAAAAAGAAATGCAATCAAGTTAAATTCTAACAAAAGACCAATTATGTTAAAGCCAGATGAAATACCATTAACTGATGATTGGACTGATATTTCTAGTTATTCTAGCACCACAAATTATCCGACAGAAAACTCAGAAGAGTTAATAGAAAGAATTATATTATCTACAACTGAAATTGGCGATATTGTTTTAGATTTTTTTGCCGGCTCTGGCACAACAGCAGTAGTAGCAGAAAAGCTCGGCAGACGGTGGATTGTATGTGATATTGGAAAACTTTCATTTTATGCAATGCAGAAAAGGGTTTTGACTATAGAAGGCAGCAAAGACTTAGAAAATCCCAAAAAGAAATATAGCAAGAAGGCAAGGAGTTTTGTCACTATTAACACAGGTCTTTACAATCTAAAAAAAATCTTTGAGCTTAAAAAAGACGATTACATTAACTTTGTGATGAATCTCTTTGAGGTAGAGACAATTGATAAAAAGATAAGCGGTATTAAGATAGGTGGACAGAAGAAAGATGGCTATTATGTTCTGGTCTATCCTTACTGGCAATTCAGAAATGCTTCAGTGGATGAAGAATACCTTGAGGATTTGCATTCTCACATTGGAAATAAAGTAGGGGAGAGGCTTTATATTATTGCACCTGCAAATTATGTGGATTTTATAAGCGACTATCACGAGATAGGGAAGGTTAGATACTATTTCCTCAAAGTGCCTTACCAGATAATAAAGGAACTCCACAAGGTGCAATTCAAGAAGTTTAGACAGCCCCAGAGCAAAAGAAATGTCAATGACCTTGATGATGCTATAGGTTTTCACTTTATAAGACAGCCAGAGATAGAATCAAAACTTAAAGTTAATGGGAAGACTGCGGAGATTCAGATTACAAAATTCCTCTCCAATTATCTTGAAGAAGATACTGGGATGGATTTGGGAAATTTTGAGTCTCTGGCAATGGTGCTTATTGATAAAGATTACAATGGTAAAGAGTTTGTGATGGATGAGTTTTATTTTGCAGAGGACTTACTGCCGAATAAAAAAGAGGAAGAAACAGAAGATGAAATTAAAAAGGAATTGAAGCATCTTAAAAAGATTTCAATCCCGCTGAATAAAGAGGATTGCGGGGACAGAATAATGGCTGTGTATGTTGACATATATGGAAATGAATTTAAAGAGGTTTTATCCATTAAAAAATAACTATGCTTGAGATAAAGACCTATAATACAAAAGACCTTGTTTTAGAGGTTAGTAAATCATACGACCCTATAAAACTTGACCTCACAAAGTGGGATAGGTTTATTGATGTCCTATGCGGTGATAGGCAGTATCAGAGAGAGGCTATAGAGAATACAATTGTCTATCTTGCATCAGGCAGATATAAATCTGTTGAGGATTTAGTCAAAGAAAATTGGAATAAAAATTCAGAATTACACACCAGATACAAGGATATAAACGAGTATTTCCACCATCTACAGCTTCCCAATAAATTTTCTGCCACTATAGATTTGGCAACCGGGACAGGCAAGAGCTATGTTATCTATGGTATTGCCCAGATAATGCTTGGGCTTGGACTCGTAGATAAGGTGCTTGTCTTGTGTCCATCTCTGACTATTGAAAAAGGACTTATGGAAAAGTTTGTATCCTTAAGCGGAGATAGCAAGTTAAAACAGACAATCCCTGAAGACGCAAAATATAAAAACCCAAGAATCATAGATGCCCATAGCACTATAAAGGACGGGGATATTTGTGTGGCGAATATCCATGCGGTTTATGGGACAACAGGTTCTTCAATAAGGGATAGCCTTTCAGGTAATGGAAAGAATGTATTAGTCCTCAGCGACGAAGTTCATCATGCTCATAATAAAGTTACAGGTAGAGACAGAGAAAGCCAGAGTATAAAGAAGTGGAAGGAGTTTTTACTGAATCCAGCCTATAACTTTAAATATATGGTTGGTTTTACCGGCACTGCCTACATAGATGATGAATACTTCACCGATGTTATTTATAGATATTCTTTAAGGGAATCTGTTGATGACAGAATGGTTAAGATGGTGGATTATGTCAGCAAAGACGAAAGCATCTCCATGGATGAGAAATTTCAGAAAATATATGACAATCACATTGAAAACCAGAATAAATACAGGAAAATAAAACCACTAACTATCTTAATCACAAAGGATATTACAAATGCCAAAAGGTTAAGAGAAAATCTGATAGAGTTTTTATCCAGAAAGGAATCACAACCAAAAGAGGAGGTTGAAAGAAAAGCTTTAATCATAACATCTGCGCCGGAGCATAAGGCAAATGTAGCAAAACTTAAAAATGTGGATGATAAAGATGACCCGACGGAATGGATTGTGTCAGTTTCTATGCTTACAGAGGGGTGGGATGTAAAGAATGTCTTTCAGATTGTCCCATGGGAAGACAGGGCTTTTAATTCAAAACTCTTGATTGCACAGGTCTTGGGGAGAGGCTTGAGAATTCCACCAGAATACCAATCCCCGCAGCCGAGGGTTAAGGTCTTTAACCATGACGCATGGAGTAGAAATATTAAAGGGCTTGTGGACGAAATCCTTGAGATTGAAATGAAACTGACAAGCTCTATTTTAAAGGATGGCGAAAGGGCAAAATATAACTTTGTTCTTTACAATATCAATTACGATAAAGACCCACAGGAAAAAGAGGCAAAAAAGGATACAGAGAGCTTTGACTACACAAAGGGATATATTGAATTGATTTCACAGATTGAAGATGAAGAAAAAGGCACAGAATATACAAATCTGGCAGGTGAGACATATTCAAAGAATACACTGGTTGAGTATAATACTTATACTGTTGATGAGGTGGCAAATAAAATCTATGAGGAGTTTAAAACAAGGGAATGGGAAGGAAGGATTTTACGATTGCCAGAAGGTGAATATACAAAGAATGACCTGCCTCCAAAAGAAGTATTAAAGAAGATAATCAGAACATCTATGGATAGAAGGGGTATCAAAGGGGATAGAATAGTAGAGAAGAATAGACAAAAGGTACTTCAGGCTTTTGGAACACTGTTGAGAAAAAAAGGAAAGACGGTTGTAAATGTAAGAAAAGTAAATAAACCAGAATCTGTATTTACATCTGGCATGGAGAAGGAAACCATTGCTGTTGGAAATTTGCGGCATGATGCAACTGTTTTTCATGCTGATACCTATGAGAGCGAACTGATAGATGAAGTTAAAGATATACTTCAAGAAATCAAAAATGACGAGAGTTTACCTAAAAGTGCGGAGAAGGAGATAAACCAATATCTATTCAAAACACCCCTTGATATAATTTTTACAAGGGCTGAGCCAGAGAGAAAATTTACAGAGCATTTATGTAGAAAAGAGAATGCCGAAAAGATTGATTCATGGATTAAGTCAAGAGATAGGGGATTTTATAAAACTGAATATTCATGGAGGAAGGGAGAGCACCCTCAGAAAAACCAAGAATTTAATCCAGATTTCTTTATCAAAATCCATCACGATGGAATTGACTTTATAGTTGTTGTAGAAGTAAAGGCTGATAATGATGACTCGGTTGAAAACAAGGCAAAACTGAGATGGACAAGACAGCATTTTATAGATATTAACAAAGAATTAGATAAAGCAGGAATAAAACAGAAATATATTTTTCACTTTTTAAGCCCAAATAGCTATTCAGAATTTTTTGAGTATTTAAGGGATGGAAGATTAATAAATGGGGCTTTCAGGAGTGATTTGGAAGATAAATTGGAAGCAAACGGGAAAGATTAATAATCCGAATTACCTATACGATAACAGTAGTGTCCGCTAAAAATTAAAAAAGCATGGCTTGTCCATCTCTTTTGTTGGATAATTGGATTTGAGAAAAGCCAATACTAACAAGGAGGAACAAGCCATGCACAAACTCGGAACTATATTCTCGGAACTCTTGAAACTTTATCCGAGATATCAATTTGAAAAAGCCGTAGAACGATACCAAGGAGACCGTTACATGAAGACCTTTTCTACATGGCAGCAGTTTATCACAATACTCTATTCCCAAATCAAGCAAAAAGATAGTCTTCGGGACATTGAGGCAGGTCTTACTACCCAGTTTGCCAAGTGGTATCACATTGGGCTTCAATCCGTTAAAAGAAGCACCCTCTCTGATGCCAATAGCAAAAGGGACTATAAGATATTTGAGGAATTGTTCTATCATCTTCTCTCCCGCTGTAGGGATTTAACGCCTAAGCACAAGTTTCGTTTTAAAAACCCTTTGGACACCATTGATGCCACTACTATAGATTTATGCCTAACGGCATTCCCTTGGGCAAAGTTCAGAAAGACCAAAGGGGCTATAAAGATGCACTGCCTGTATGAACACGCAGGGGCATTACCGTCCTTTCTTGTGGTAACCGATGGAAAAACATCCGATGTCCGTGTGGTAAAAGAAAATTCTTTTCCCATCTTGTCGGACAGCATCGTTTCCATAGACAGGGCATATATAGACTATAACTATTTAAATTCATTGAACAATAATAGGGTCTGGTTTGTGACCCGCTCCAAATCCAATATAGATTATATGGTTATCGGACAGCATCCAGGGACAGCAAAAGGTGTTGTCTCTGACTCCATAATTTGTCTAAATGGAGTCAAAACCAGAGAACTTTATGCAAAGGAACTAAGACTTATAGAATACTACGACCCTGAAACCAAAAAGACCTTTGTCTTTTTAACCAATAACTTTAATCTCTCTGCTGCCACTATTGCGCAGATTTATAAATCCCGTTGGCAGATTGAACTGTTTTTTAAATGGATAAAGCAGAATCTAAAGATAAAATCCTTTCTCGGAACCTCTAAAAACGCTGTGATGACGCAAATCTGGATTGCTATGAGCTATTATCTGCTTCTTACCTATATCAAGTATCAGACCAAATATGCCCATTCGCTTTTAAACTTGAGCCGTGTTATCCGTGAAACGCTCTTTGACAGAAAAAACCTGATAGATATATTGACCCTTAAACTGGAACGACTACGAATCTTTCAGGATGAACCTTTGCAACAAACATTATTTTAATCGGACAGTAGTGATACGATAAACAGAACAGTTCTCTTTATCTGCGATTACATCAACCTACGGGGCAGACATTAAAAACCATTCGGCTTTTTTTGGCTGTATTTTATGATTGCAATATTCGGGCTAAATAATGTATCCTTACAGTAAGGAGGTAAGGAAATATGCTTGCAAAGAAGACATCCAAAAACCAGATAACCCTGCCGAAGGAGGTCGTCAAGTCGTTCCCTGATGCCGAATACTTTGATGTTTCGGTAAAGGAAAGAAGGATAATTCTTATGCCGGTCAGGATAACCCCTGCTGATGCGGCGCTTGAAGGCATAAGGGACAAACTGAAAAAACTTGGCGTTACCGAAGATGTTGTTGACGAGGCAGTCAAATGGGCAAGAAAGAAAAAGCGGCAGTCAAGATAGTCCTTGATACTAATATTCTCATATCATCTCTGCTGTTTAAAGGCGAACTTGCAAAAGTCGCAGACCTTTGGAAAAAGGGCAAGATTATCCCTGTTTTCTCCAAAAATACCTTTGACGAGTTTAAGACCGTTCTTGAATATCCGAAATTTTCCCTGACAGCGCAGGAGATGAAGGTGATTATTGAGGAAGAAGTCCTGCCTTTTTTTGAAGTAATTGAAGTTGCGGATAAAATCAGAGGAATATGCAGGGATGCCGATGATGATAAATTTATTGGCTGTGCCGTATCTGCATCAGCGGATTTTATTGTTACAGGAGACAAGGATTTGCTGGATATAGGCAGATACAAGCCTGCCTGTGACGAGGCAGACAGGTCTGTCAAGATTTTAAGCGCCTCTAGTTTTTTAAGGATATTTAAGAGCGAGTAAGATATGAAAGAATTGGATGGTTGTTCTCTTTATGTGCGATTTTGTCAACCTGGAATTAACTTCAAGGGATAAGAAGCCTGTTAGATCACGAATGACGACTTCTCCATCTGGTATCTTATATGTATTCCTTGCATGTCTACGAAGAACGGAACGAAAAGATCGACATAAAGAGTTAGCCCTTCGCTGTTTTGTGGCAAGGGGTCTAAATCCAAAATCTAAGACAGTCATTGGATTGGCAACAGAGCGGTATAAAGAGAAAGCAGGATTTTCATTAGATGCTTTATGTCTGAAAAAAACGGATTGGACTGAAGAAGATCAAAAGAAACTCGTATATCTTCAAAATGAGTTAGGTTATTTCAAAGCACCAGTTCAGTCAATTGGAAGTGAGAATGAATATCCGGTAGCCCAATAATCTGAACAGGATATAAGCAAAAACATCCCAAATTTTTATTTGAAGACAAGTTAACTAAAAAGATTGGAAGGTGTGTAAAAAAATGCAAATGAATCTAAAGGATGTTGCAAATAAAAAATAATCCAGCTCCGACAATTGAACAGAATACTGTAGGTTGTGGAGGGAGGAATTAAATGTCAACAGTAGTAACCGCCGAATATAAGACATTTCTTAAAGAGATAAAAGAACGTATATATAAAGCCCAATATGACGCTCTCAAGGCTGTAAACAAAGAGCTTATAAATCTTTATTGGGATATAGGCAGGTCAATAGTTGCAAAGCAGGAAAAGCTTGGCTGGGGCAAGGCGATTGTTGAGACTCTGGCAAAAGACCTGCAAAAAGAGTTTCCGGGAATGCAAGGTTTTTCCGTCCAAAATCTATGGAATATGCGGCAGTTCTATTTAGCATACAAGGACAATCCAAAACTCCAGCCATTGGTTGGAGAAATTAGCTGGACTAAGAATGTCATTATAATGCAGCGCTGCAAAGACAACATCCGGCGTGAATTTTACCTCAAGGCAACAAAGAAGTTCGGCTGGACAAAAGATGTCCTGATAAATCAGCTTGAAGCAGTCGCATTTGAGCGGTTTATGGCGAATCAGACGAATTTTGATAAAACTGTTCCTGAAAAATACCGGCATCAGGCAAAGCTGGCAGTCAAAGATGAATATTCATTTGATTTCCTGGAGCTTGGGGAAGAACACTCAGAAAAGGAACTTGAGCGGGCTCTTTTAGAAAATGTAAGGAAGTTTCTTATAGAGATGGGCGGCTATTTTGCATTTGTGGGTAATCAATACCGGCTGGAGATAGACGGAGAGGAGTTTTTTATTGATTTGCTGTTGTATCACCGCCAACTGCACTGCCTTGTTGCAATAGAGTTAAAAATAGGAGCGTTCAAGCCAGAATATGCTGGCAAAATGCAGTTTTATCTTTCCGCTCTGAACGATAGGGTGAAACTTCCTGACGAGAATCCTTCCATCGGCATTATTTTATGCAAAGGCAAAAGCCGGACAATTGTTGAGTATGCACTAAGGGACACGAAAAAACCGATAGGCATATCAACATACAAACTGACAGAGAAACTGCCTCGTGAACTCAAAAAATATCTGCCGTCTCCTGAAGAGATGATAGAAAGAATAAAGCATCTAAAATGAAATATGTTCAGAACTTCCGGCAATGATAAAAGAGACGCTTCTTTTTATCTGCGATTGTGTCAACATATGGGGGCAGACATTAAAAACCATTCTGCTCTTGCGGGCAAGCGGCAGAACAGTGGATTGAAAATATTATTGCAGAGTATCAGCAGAAATAATGATATGATTTTTTAACTATGCTTACCTATCTCTTTAAAAGACTCCTTGAAATGATTCCCACCCTCATAGGGATTACCCTGCTCTCGTTTTTTATTATCCATCTTGCGCCGGGAAAGCCGACTGATATTATGGCGGATTTGAATCCGAAGATTACTCCAGAGGCAAGGGAAAGGCTTGAGAAATATTATGGCTTGGATAAGCCTGTCATTGTCCAATACGGCATATGGCTTAAAAGGCTCGTTAAACTTGATTTTGGAGAGTCATTCTCTGCTGACAAAAGACCTGTATGGGATAAAATCAAAGAGAGGCTTCCGATAACAATTCTCATAAATTCACTTTCACTTGTCTTGATACTTCTGGTTGCCATACCAATCGGCGTTTCATCTGCAACGCACCAGTATTCTTTGTATGACAGGTTCACAACGGTCTTTGTATTTTTAGGTTTTGCAATACCAACATTCTGGCTTGCCCTTTTGCTTATGATTTTATTCGGCGTGAATCTTGGCTGGCTTCCAATATCAGGCATAAAGTCTTTGGATTATGAGAGTCTTTCATTTATCAGCAAAATTTGGGATAGAGTCAGCCATTTGATACTCCCAATCTTTCTTGAGGCATTCGGCGGTCTTGCAGGTCTATCAAGGTATATGCGTTCAAATATGCTTGAGGTAATCAGACAGGATTACATTACAACAGCAAGGGCAAAGGGACTTCCTGAATCAAAGGTCATTTACAAACATGCATTGAGAAATGCGCTGCTGCCGATTATCACAATACTTGGTCTTTCTGTGCCGGGTCTTATTGGCGGAAGCGTTATATTTGAGACAATATTTTCAATCCCGGGCATGGGGCAGTTATTTTATACAGGCGTTATAACAAGGGATTATCCTTTAATTATGGGGATTCTGACAATAGGCGCAATATTGACTTTAGCAGGTAATTTATTGGCTGATATTGGGTATGCGCTCGCAGACCCCCGCATAAGAACAAGATAAGGACGAGATGAAGCAAACTCAAAACTCAAAACTCAAAACTCAAAACTTAAGGACTCTTTTCTGGCACAGGTTTAAGAAGAATAAGCTCGCTGTATCTGGCGGGCTCATTGTTGCCGGGCTTTTTATAACCGCCGTGTTTGCGCCGTTTATTGCGCCGCATGACCCTGATGCAATCAATGTCCAGCATATTTTGGAATCCCCAAGTTTAAGCCATCCATTTGGAACTGACGATTTGGGAAGGGATGTGTTCAGCCGCGTTATTTATGGTTCACGGATATCGCTTACAGTAGGTTTTGTTGCAGTAGGCATTGCAACCTTAATCGGAATTTTTCTCGGCGCAGTTTCAGGTTATTACAGTGGTTGGTTTGACAGTTTAATAATGCGGTTTGTTGATATAATGCTTTCAGTGCCCACATTCTTTTTAATCCTTGCAGTAATAGCATTCCTTGAGCCGAGCATATGGAATATAATGGCTGTTATTGGGCTTACATCATGGATGGGTGTTGCAAGGCTTGTCCGGGCGGAATTTTTGAGCATCAGGGAAAGGGAGTTTGTCCTTGCTGCAAGAGGGCTTGGCGCTAGTGATATGAGGATAATATTCAGACATATCCTTCCGAATGCAATGTCGCCTGTGCTGGTATCAGCAGTTCTTGGCATTTCAGGCGCTGTTTTAGTTGAATCAGCATTAAGTTTTTTGGGCATAGGCGTTCAGCCTCCAACGCCAAGTTGGGGG
>JACRPW010000083.1 GCA_016223005.1 Deltaproteobacteria bacterium
TCTTCTTTTTTAATGGCATCGGTTACTGCAGCCGCATCCTGTTTTGTTTCAATCTCTACTGAACCAAAGGCAGAAGAACACACAAAAAGGAAGCACCCTGTCATCAAAAACGCGATTATATTTTTTCTCAAAAATACCTCCTTTTAATCATTCCTTATTTCTACAGGCACATTCGGAAGCAAACCATTTATTTCCATTTGTTTGAATCTATCTTTAATGTCTTCAGCAGTATTTTTCGCTGCGAGTTCTATCTTTTTGCCAGCAGAACTTATTGCCTTTGTATATTCAAGGAAGTAGTTATTCTTTTTTTCTTATTTCCTAGAAAGATTCCTGCCATAAGCCTTTATAGACACAGTAAACATATCAAAACGGGCTGCTCGTTTTATAATCTGTCCAAAAGAGTAAAATCTCTTTGTTGCCTGAAGGGTCTCTGCCTGAAGTTCATAATAACTCATGTTTTTAGGTGTAAATACCACATGATGGGCATCATAAAGGCTCCAGTCCTTGCTTATAAGCCTGTTTTGCTGTTCCATTTCAAAAAAGAATCTGGTGCCAGGGAGCGGGGTAAGTATCATAAACTGCACTGATTCTAAATCATTCTTTTTTGCAAACTTAACAGTATCTCTAATCGTTTCAATAGAATCATGGTCTGAACCAAATACGAACATCCCATGTATACCAACATTATGCTCATGCAGTTTTTTGATGCAGTTTTCAATATCTTCAAGACTTTGTTTTTTATTATAAATCTTCAGGGTATCAGGATTAATAGACTCAAAACCAATATAAACAGTATGGCAATTGGAACGTTTCATCAAATCCAGAAGTTCAGGGTCTTTTGCAACATCTACCCTTACCTGTGCTGTCCATGGAGGTGTAAGTCCGTTGTCAATCATTGCCCTAAGAAGTTCCTTTGTGCGGGGCCGGCTCGCGGTAAAGTTGTCATCATAAAAAAAGACCCAGTCTCCATTTAGGTCGCGGTTTCTCTTGAGTTCTGCCAAAACCTTTTCAGTGCCTCTGAACCTGTACTTTTGCCCGAACATCCCTGTTACCGAACAGAAACTACAGTCATAAGGGCATCCCCTGGATGTCATAATCGGTGTAATAGTAAGTCTATTTAAGCCGTCTTCAAGCCCTTTTACTATGGTAAAGTCAGGGACAGGCAGTTTATCAAGTTCCTTGCAGAATGATACCATCTTATTATGTATAATCTTGCCCTCCCTCTTAAAGGAAAGCCCCGGTATAGATTCAAAGCCTTTATTCGTTTCAAGTGCCTTTATAAAATCAAGGATTGTCTCATCAGCCTCGCCCCTTAGCACATAGTCACAGTTTCCCAAAGCCTCGTCAGGCAGATATGTTACATGGGGACCCCCCATAAATACAGGGATGCCTGCCTTTTTAACAAGACGTGCTATTTCATAGGAACGGGGGGATGTTGATGTAATGGTAGATATGCCGACTGCATCTGCCTTTAAGACATCTTCAAGGTCAATATCCTCCAGTGCCTCAACATAACTCTTTACCTGATAGCCACTTTCCTTAAGCATGGTTCCGAGGAGGACAGTGCCAAGTCGGGGCAGGGGCATTCTTGAAAATATATGGAAGTCAGGCGGCTTTGGTTCTATAAAGATAATCTTTTTCATGGGCGGTATACTTACACGATTTGCCCATGAGAGTCAAGGTAAATAATATGTGAAAAGCGAGAAAGGCGAGAAAAGATTTTCCCGCCTTTCCTCGCACTATAATACTTGCTTACCTCTTCAGGTTCACCAGTTCGTTTAATATCTCATCTGTTGTAGTTATAATCTTTGAATTTGCCTGAAAACCCCTCTGTGCAGAAATCATCTTTACAAACTCCTCTGCAATATCCACTGTAGAAAGTTCAAGGGCATTTGAATGGATGCCGCCTCTGCCTGCTGAATTAGGCACACCTGCAAGGGGCTGCCCTGAGTCACTGGATTCTGCAAAGAGGTTTCTGCCCTTAGAGGTTAAGGCGCTCGGGTTTGCAAATTTAGCCAAAACTACCTGCCCCATAGACATGGTTTTGCCATTAGAGAATATGCCTGTAATCACCCCGTTAGAGTCAACTGACATACTCTGGAAACTTCCCGCGCCATAACCATCCTGCTGCTGGTCGTTTACAGTGGAACTCCCGCCATACTGTGTCATGCCATTAGTGCCTGCACCTCCTTCAGCAATGCTTGTGCCGAAGCCAAAGGCAATCGTCTGGTTCTGTGATGCACCGCCTGAAAAATCAAGGCCGCCCGTAGGATATGTAATGGAACTTTCAGAACTTAAAAAACCATCTGTATCAAAAATCAAGGCGCCATTTGCTTGAACCTCTGTAGAACCGCTTGTAGAATCATTTGCACCCACAACGCCATACCATTCCCATGTATTGCCTGAAGAAGATGTTGAATCCTTTCTGAAGTAGACTGTTACCTGATGGCTGTTTCCAAGTGAATCATAGGCGGTTATACTTGTAGAGAAATTGGATGTATCATCAGCATTACCGACAGAAAAAGCACCGCCTGCCGCATCACTGGCTGCATTACTGCCAACCACAATAGCATCATCAGCAGTAAAACCAAGCATGCCTTCTGCAGTAGTGAGCGCACTTGAACTCCATGCTATACTAAGTGCATTGCTGTTACCTGTATCATTGGCAATCGCGAATTTGCCTGTTAATGAATCGTATGTGACAGTATATGTATCTAAGCTGCCATTTTGGGCTTCAAGTGCTGCCTTTATGGCAGAGGCAACACCATCGCCTGAATAAGCATTCCCGCTTATCAAACCGCCATTTGTTGTAAGGCTTGCAGTTGCAGTGGTTGCGCCTGAAGTAAACCGTATAGCATCGTTACTCCCAGTTGTAAAAACAAAACCTTTAATTTCTGCATCAGAACTTAAGTTTCCAACTATATCTACTGTTGATGTTGGATTTGGCTGAACAGAAGACGAAGACAATGTCAGGTCATCTATGGTAGAGGTAATATTGCCTGCGCTATCTGCCTGATAACCTCTTAAGATATAACCCTCTGGATTGACAATGTTCCCATCTTTATCAAGATTGAACTGCCCTGCCCTGCTGTAATACAAGGCGCCTGTAGAATCTGTCAGAACATAGAAACCGTTACCGTCAATGGCAAGGTCAAGACCGCTGGTTGTTGTCTCTAAAGCACCTTGTGTAAAAAGTGAAGTAATACTTGAAAGTGAGACACCCAGACCAACCTGATTTGACCCTGAAACACCGACAATACTCTGGCTTAAGATATCAGCAAAAGATGCCCTGCCTGCCTTATACCCAACTGTGTTCATGTTTGCTATATTGTTTCCAATTACTGACAGGGCAGTCATATTAGCATTCAGACCTGTTACCCCTGTAAAAAGTGATGTTAACATAAGACCTCCTTTTTCTAGGTTCTAGGTTCTAGGTTTTTCTAACACCTGATACCTAACACCTGACACCTAATTCAAAACTTCTAATACACTGCTCATGCTCACCCTAATTCCATCCACTATAAGATACGGCGTCCCGTTCTCAAACATAACACTATCAACTTTACCTGTAAAAAGAGTGCCAGACCCTATACTTGCCCCGTCAGAACCTACAGCATTTACTGAAATGTTGTATTCCCCTTTTGGAAGTGTCTTTCCATTAAAATCCCTGCCATCCCACAGAACTGTATTAACACCCTTTATCTTGCTGCCTGCCTCTATCTTTCTAACCTCCTTTCCATTTTCATCATATATGGTAATATTTACCTTTGCTGCATTCCCGCCAAGACTATAATCTATCTTTTTACTATTACTGCCATCAAACAAGATTGTATTCCCTTGTGTCTTAATACCCTTTCCTATAAGCCCTGTGAGATAAGAATTATTCATGGAGAGCAAGTAGTTATTCATTTTCCCAATCCCTTTTTCTACATTTGTAATGCCTTCCAATGTAGAGAACTGCGCCAGCTGTGCTATGAATTCTGTATTCTCCACAGGGTTAAGAGGATCCTGATGCTCAAGCTGTGTTACAAGGAGTTTCATAAAATCGTCTTTAGCAAGAGAACTCTTGCCCACCCCGTAACCAGCGCCTGCCCCAACCCCCTGAGTAATCAAACTATTCATCTTATTTCACCTCCCTTCTAAACAAATATATCTACTGCCCCTTCCATGTTTCTCTGCCAAACAGTTTCTTCTTCTAATGACTGACTATCATTGCCTGACAAGTAATTGTAATTAGCCTCTCCCCCGCTAAAATCAAACCTATCCCTATATCCACCTCCTCTGTCTCCAAGAAAAACATTTAATTCAGACACCTGAAAACCCTGATGTGTAAGGGCATCTGTCAAACTTGACAGATTCGCCTTTAAAACCTCTTTTACTATCTGATGGTCAGCAACTATGGATGCCCTTACCATATTATCCTTAACTATAATATCCACCTTGAGGTGCCCCATGGAAGGCGGTTCCAGATTTATTGTTGCCTTACTAAACCCATCCTTAACCAATACAGACATCTTATCACCAACCTGCCTTACAAGATTTTCACTTGTAATTGCGCCTCTTGCTCCATCCTTAACATCTTGTATAAAAGTTACATCACCTTTCTGAAGTGTGTTTGAACTAACAAAATTGGTGCGCATTTCATCTGTTGATGTATGACTAGCATTATTCTCTTTGTCTACACCATGGCTTAATAAGGCATCTGCTATCCCTTTATTTATAACACTGTTATCCTCTGGCAACTGACCCATAACCCCTTGACTGGTCTTAAATAAATAAATCTCTTCATCACTTGTATTGGTTAGTATATTTGAGTAAATATCCGTGATTTTGTCAGAAGTATCTTCTAATAAACCCCCAAGAGCCACCCCGCCTTCCTTATTTGGAACAGTGGTCAGGACGGATTTCAAATCAGGGGTTAGAGGTTTTTTGTATAATTCTTCCGAAATCTGGATAGGATCGTTATTATCAAATGAAAATATGGGCGGCTCTCCATCGGTATTTATAATGTTATGCTCAACCAATGTTGTCTTAATTACCCCATCCAGACTTTCAAAACTATCTCCGGTTGTATCATCTATTAAGAGATTCATACCCAACTCCTCTTTACGCTGAATCTCCCCGGAATTTGGTATTTTGTTATCCTGAGGCAGCACGAAAAGATTTAAGCCCAGAATGCCTGCCAACTCACTCTCAAACCCTTTTTCATGCCCCCCATAAATAGTTTTTGCCTTCTCAGTTTTCATATCTAAAAGGAGATTATCCTTTCCCTCTGAATTAACCTTAAAAAGCATGGACAACTCGTTCATAATATACCTTCCTATCTGTGTTTGTATAAAACCTTGTGCCTGCATTATTACCCTAAAGCAAAACCTATGCCAGATATTTTTTAATAATTTTTATTTATAATTCAAATGGTTAAGCCTTTAAAGGTATTTGTATGCTGTAATCTATAAGAAAAATATTCCTGTGGGGTATGCAATTGTTTCCTGTCTGTGGAAGCGTAAAGTGTAAGGCGAAAAGCGAAAAACTAAAACTTCAAACTTAAAACCTTAGTTTTTCGCTTCCGCGCTTTAAGTTTTTCGCTCCTTTGCTCCGAAAATTCCCGTCTGTAACTCAAGGCTTCAGCCTTGATGCATCCAAACCTAAATGTCAGGGTGGGGTGAGTGAAGATAAGGAAGTGGTGGGTGAATGCACCCTATTTTTTTAAATACCATTGAAAAATGCAATTGCATTTTTTGGGTCTAAAAATATGGGGTGTCCTTGTTCAAGGTGCTGATATAAACTTATTTCCGAGTTTCTGGGTAAGTTTTGCTGCCTTTGAAGGTTCAACAAATGAGAGTATCTTTGCTGCAGATTTTGTTTTCATTGTCATCAGAAATCTTATTGCCATATCCTCATCAAGTTTTTCAATCCTTGATGCTGCCTCTTCTGGCGGCATATTTTCATATACCTTAACCAGATTTTCCATGCCCTGCTGTTTTTCAGTTTTCATCTCCTTAAGGGTCTTTTCCAGTTCTTTTCTTGCCCTTGTAAGTTCATTTATCTTTTCATCAATCTCTGCCTTCAGACCATTGAGTTTATCTTCTTCCAAACGAACCTTTTCCTCTCTTTCATCCAGTTCCTGCCCTCTTTTCTTAATAGCATCCAGCATCTCTTTTGTTGTATCTTCACACCTATTCTGAGGGGTTTCTGCAAAGATAAAGGCAGCGGTACTTAAACAACAAACTGCTGTTAGAAGAAATATGGCGGCTATTCTATTCATATTCTGCCTTTTTAAAGTTATTAGAATTAAACTCATCTATTACAGACTGCTCTTCTTTAGACCCCAATCTCTTATGTTCTTTATAGTTCTTTTCCTTTAGAAAATCCAATATCATCCTCTCCTTTCTTGCACCCATAACCTCATCCCGCCTTTCTGAAACGGTCTTTCTGAATGATTCAACCTCTTTTTCACCATTTTCTATATCTTCCTTTAGATAATTAAGATGGGTGCTAAAAACAGCCATATCAGATGGTGTCAGTTCACCTTTTTCAAGGAGTTCTTTTACATCTTCAAGATAATCATTAATCACAGAATTGAGTTCATTTTCTTTTATATTTAGATTCTCTTTAGCGCTGGCAAGGTTCTTCTTAAGAAGGTCTTCCATACCCTTTCTGAAATCAAGGATAGATTCTAGTTTAAATTTAAATGCCTTCATATATTTAATGCATACATACCTTGGATACTGTCATCATAATCAACCTTTTCATCTATTGCCTGTGTGAGAAAGCGATTAATCTTCGGCATATTTTTTATTGCATGGTCAACTTCAGGATTGGCCCCTTCTTTATACGCACCTATATTTATTAAATCTGCATTCTTCCTGTATATGGCAAGCACTGTCTTTATCTTCTGTGTATAATCCATGTGCTGTTTACTCACAATATCAAACATACATCTGGATGTTGACATCATTATATCAATAGCAGGATAGTGCCCAATAGAGGCAAGTTCCCTGGAGAGGATAATATGTCCATCTAGTATAGCCCTTCCTGTATCAGCAATAGGTTCGGTTATATCATCACCTTCTACAAGCACCGTAAAAAAACCTGTAATAGTGCCTTTGCCTTCCGAGGTCCCTGCCCTTTCCAGCAGTTTTGGCATAAGGGCAAACACAGAAGGGGGATAACCCTTTGTTGTCGGCGGCTCTCCTACAGCAAGCCCGATTTCCCTTTGTGCCATAGCAAACCTTGTAAGCGAGTCCATAAGAAGAAGAACATGCATCCCCCTGTTTCTGAAATACTCTGCAATTGTCATTGCAAGGAATGCCCCTCTAAACCTTAAAAGAGGCGGCTGGTCAGATGTAACAACCACAACAACAGACCTTTTAAGCCCTTCATCCTGCAAGTCTTTATCTATAAATTCCTTGACCTCCCTTCCCCTCTCTCCTATAAGTGCAATAATATTTACATCTGCCCCAGTATTCCTTGCCATCATGCCGAGGAGAACACTCTTACCAACACCACTGCCGGCAAATATGCCCATCCTTTGTCCGCAGCCGACTGTAAGTAAACTATTTATACCCTTTATACCTACATCCAACGGTTTTTCTATCCTTTTTCTTGCAAGGGGATTTGGCGGAGGAGAATACAACGGGTATTCAATTTCCCTTGCAAAGGCACCCTTACCATCTATTGGATTGCCTATGCCGTCTATAACCCTGCCCAGTATGTTTGGACTCAACCTCACCCGTGCCTTTGTCCCAAGTTTCATAATACGGCTGCCTGGACCAAGCCCCCTTACCTCCCCTAGAGGCATAAGAAATACCTTATCTCCGCTAAACCCAACAACCTCACAAACAATAGAGTCGCCATCTAGTGAAAAGACACGGCACATTTCTCCAACAGTTATGCCAATGCCCACACCTTCAATCACCATACCTACAACCCGTGTAACCTTCCCATGAACCTTGATAGGTTCTATCTCATCAAGGACTGTCTTTATTAACTCTAACTTCACTTTTTAACTGCCTCTCTCATCTCTTTACCTACTATCTTTAATCCCTCTTCAATCCTTGCATCTACCTCACCATGGTTACTTTCTACTATACAGCCGCCTTTGCCCACATTATTATCTCCTTCCACAATAAAGCCCCTCGCATCCTGCAGATTCTTTAAAAAATCAGGTCTTGAACTCAAGAGATATTCTATATCATCCGGATTTAGTTTTACAGTGAGTCTCTCGGATGTTACCATAGCATTTATCGCTGACTTGGTAATATTAACCACTATATCCATATTTATTGAAAGTTCAGTCTGTATAACCTTTTCTGCTGTCTTGACTATAATATCTATAATCTCCATCTCTTTATCTGCATAATACTTGTCCTTGAAATAGGACAACTCATCAATAACTGACAATAATCTGTTTGCCTGCAGTAGAGTCTTCTCTTTACCCATTTCCATCCCTGCCTTTTCACCTGCTGCAAACCCTTTTTCATAAGCCTCTCTTTCTATCAGCATCTTTTGGGTTTCAATTCTAGAGACATCAATAGTGTCTTCTTCATATCCGACCACCTTCATCTGCGGCAGGAAGTTTAATAAGACAGGCTCGGATGTTTCTGCCTTTCCTAATCTGAATATCCTAGACAAGCTGCTCTTCACCGCCCTTTCCTCCGATTACTATCTTCCCTTCCTGTTCAAGTTTTCTGGTAATTCTTACGATTTCCTGCTGTGCCTTTTCCACATCACTGAGTTTAACAGGACCCCTTGTTTCCATATCTTCTTTAAGCATATCAGCAGCCCTCTCAGACATGTTTTTAAAGAACTTATCCTTCAGTGTATCATCTGCAACACGCAATGCCATTGCCACTATATCATTAGATATCTCTTTAAGAACCGTCTGTATAGCCCTGTCATCAATATTTATAAGGTCTGCAAACACAAACATCTGTCCCTGTATCTTTGCTGCCAGATCAGTATTTGACTTTTCTATCTCTCCTATGATGGCATTCTCAGTGGATGTGTCCATTTGATTCAGTATTTCAGCAGCTATTTTTATGCCGCCGATAGTTTTTGTATGCATACCCACACTGCCTGATATCCGCTGCATTATTGCACCTTCCAGTTCCCTTAATGCATCAGGGCTGATAGATTCCATTGTTGCAACCCTCATAACTACATCAGACCTTATCTTCACAGGGAGATTGAGCAGTACCTGACTTGCATGTTCAGGTTCAAGATAGGACACAATAACAGCAATGGTCTGCGGGTGTTCGTTCCTTATAAGGTCAGATACAACCTTTGACTCCATCCATTTTAATGCCTCAAGCCCGCTGCCTTCCCCCCCCTCCACTATTCTGTTAATTATTGCATTTGCCTTGTCAGGACCAAGTGCCTTCATTATCACATTCTTTACATATTCACTCCCGCCCGAAGATACACTTGAACGCATCTCCCCCTCAAATTCTTTTGCTACTACATCAAGTTCATTTTGTGAGAGCCCTTCTATCTTTGTCATTTGACTGCCGATTTTCTGAACCTCGGTAGGACCCATATGTTTCATAACATCAGATGCAATATCTTCACCAAGACTCAAAAGAATCACAGCAGCCTTTTCTACGCCGTTCATTGATTTATTTTCTGTTTTAATCTCTGGCATTTTCTACTTCTCCTTTACCCATGACTTAATAATCTGGGCAGCCTGCTGGGGATTCTCCTTTGCCAGTTCCAAAACCCTTTGTTTTACATCTGCAGGCTGTTCTGATATTGCATGCGGAGCCATCCCATGACCTAATGATGCAGACGCTCCAACAGGAAGTGCATGAGTCATAGTTTTTGGCATTTCTTGTTCTTTGAATATCCCTGTAATAAGGGGCCTCAGGACAAGGAGGAAAAGCAGTATGGAAAGAACAAGTATTGTGCCGTAACGAATAATATGCGGCAGGTATTCTTTAACCAGTGACGGCTTGATTATCTCTGCACTATTTATATCCGTTTTTGTCTCAAACGGGATATTAACCACCTCTATCTTATCGCCTCTATCAGCAGTAAAACCAACTGCTGCCTTAACAAGGGTTTCAAATTTTTTAATCTCCTCCTGGGTCTTTGGGATATACTTCCTTTCTTCCTTTCCATCCGTCCCCTTTTTAATCTCATAACTCCCATCTACTAAAACAGATGCACTTAGCCTCTTTACCATCCCTGTTGGTGTGATTGTCCTGCTTACAACCTTATTTATCTCATAGTTTATTACCTCATTCTCCCGTTGGGACTGGGATGGGATACCTGATGAGACAGTCTGCTGATTAGTCTGTGTGCCAGGGACATTGGATGCAACCCCTGGCACTCCGCCTGCAACCTCACCTGTAGATTTCTCCTTGCTCTTCTGCTCACTCCTTATGACCACACTATCAGGGTCAAACCTTTCTTCTGTCTTTTCCATCCTTGTAAAATCTATGTCAGCAGACACCTTTGCTATAACCTTACCTGCACCTAAAACAGGCTCAAGGATTGTCTGGATTCTCTTCTCCATATCCTTTTCCAATTGTCTCTGATATTCATTCTGAGAGGATGTAAGTGCTGCATTACTATCACCCGTAACTTCTTTTGTAAGCATCTGTCCGCTTGTATCAACAACTGTAACATTTTGAGGATTAAGTCCTGCCACACTGCTTGCTACAAGATGAACAATACCCTGCACCTGCGCATAATCAAGTCTTGTGCCTGACTTGAGTTTTACAATAACAGACGCCCTTGCCTTCTCATCTTCTGCAGAAAATAGCCGCCTTTCAGGGATAACTATATGGACACGGGCTGTATCAACCTCAGAAAGCCAGCCTATTGTCCGCGCCAATTCCCCTTGTATTGCCCTTAAATAGTTCACCTTTTGAGTAAATTCAGTCATCCCAAAACCTGCCTTATCAAACACCTCCAGACCAACACCGCCTCCCTTTGGGATCCCTGCACCAGCAAGTTCAAGCCTTGTCTCATGGACCTTTTCCGCTGGCACTAAAACAGAGCCTGCGCTGCTTACCTTGTAAGGTATCCGTTTTTCTTTTAATTTTTCTACAATAACGGCAGCATCTTCCTGTGAAAGATTAGAATACAGCAACTGGAATTCAGGCTGGGATGCCCAGTTAAACAGAACAACTGCTGCGCCTACAGATGCGGCAAGAAGCAGAATATATACAACCTTTTTGGCATTGCTCAAGGCCACAAAGTTATCAAATATATTTGCCAATCCAACCTCCGTATGAGACCTTCGTATTTACAACTCAAAATTCAAAACTTTCTTGCTTTTCTCGCCTTTCTCGCTATTCTAGTTTTTCGCTTTTTACACCTGTGTCCTCATAATCTCTTCATACGCAGCAACTATCTTATTTCTTGCCTGAAGCATGAGTTGAAAGGTTAAGTTCGCCTTTTCCATAGCAATCATTGTTTCATGCAGATTTACCTTGCCTGCTGAAAACTCTTTAATTGTCTTATCTGCTTCTTTTTGAACAGCATCTGCCTTTTCAACAGCATCCTTTAAGACTGTAGAAAAATCTACCTTGCCTGTTTTTTCATTAGATGGAAGGCTTGTCTGTCCTATGCTGCCTTGATTATTTATACCCTTAATACCGTCCATATCTATCTCCCTATCTCCAGCGCCTTTGTCATCATATCCTTAGAAGATTTGAATGCCTGAATATTTGACTCATACGCCCTAATAGCAGAGAGCATATTAACCATCTCCTCAATAGGATTTATATTGGGGAGTTTTAAGTTTCCATCCTTATCAGCGTCAGGGTGTCCGGGGCTATAAACAACCTTAAAAGGTCTTGAGTCCTTAATAACCCCTTTCACCCTTACAGAGATCAACCCGCCATCCGCAGCAGATGGAGATGATGATGCCTCAAATATCACATCCCTTTTCTTGTAAGGCCCGCCATTTTCGCCACGGGTAGTATTCACATTCGCCAGATTACTGGCAATAGTGTCCAGCCTTATTCTTTGCGCCTCCATACCTGATGCGTTTACCCTAAAATTGCCAAACATATTATCTTGCCTCCTTTATAGTATCTCTTATTGCCTGAAACTTTTTTGACAGTATTGTCACTTCTGCATTATAGAGCATGGTATTTTCAGCAAGGTTTACCATTTCCTTTTCCAGACTTACTGTATTATTATCAAGACCTGCCTTTGTGTCATTTCTTATAACCAACTTCGGAGAAAGATTCATATCCAAGGCAGATACATGATTTTTATGGGTGCTTACCATTTGCACCCTGTTGTCTATTGCATTTGCCAACTCATGCTGAAATTCTACATCCCTTGCCTTATAACCAGGGGTTTCTTCATTTGCTATATTTGACGAAATAACATCGTGCCTCATCATCCTGATATTCAGTGTCTTTTCTAAAAGAGGTATTACACTGCCGAATATACCCTTAATCATATCTATTCCTCCTATAGATAAACTTAGCAAAATCTATGCCATAATGTGTATGCAGGGCTAAGTTCCTGCCCTGCAATGATTTTTAAAATTCATGCGATATTTTAGTAGGCAATTCTTTCCTCATCCCATATTCCCTCAGTTTATTTCTCAAGGTTCTTATGCTGATACCTAAGGTCTTTGCTGCCCTTGTTTTATTACCTTCAGTATCTTTCAAGGCCTTAAATATGAGACCCTTTTCCATGTCCCTTAAAGTGCCATTTGAATGCCTCTCTTGCATTTCAGATGAAATGCCCCCTTGCCCCCCTTTTTCATACCCATTATCACAGGCAATATCTTTTGCCTTTATCTCACAACCCCTGCACATAAGGACTGCCCTCTCCATTACATTTTCAAACTCCCTCACATTCCCTTTCCATTGATAACTCTTTAGATATTTCATTGCATCATCACTTATACCCTCTATATCTTTCCCATTCTTTTTACAGAACTTTTCAAGAAAATAGTCTGCCAGAATGGTTATATCCTCCATTCTTTCTCTTAACGGAGGGATTACTATAGGAAAGACATTTAGTCTGTAAAAAAGGTCTTCTCTAAATCTCTTTGCATCCACCTCTTTTTTGAGTTCCCTGTTTGTAGTGGCAATAACCCTTATGTCTATTTGCAGGGGTTTACTGCCTCCAATCTTATCTATCTCCTTTTGCTGTAATACCCTTAAAAGTTTTGCCTGAAGATTAAGCCCCATCTCACCAATCTCATCTAAAAGGATTGTGCCTTCATTTGCCAACTCAAACTTGCCCTTTCTGCCTGCTACTGCGCCTGTGAATGAACCCTTTTCATGCCCAAAGAGTTCGCTCTCCAGAAGTCCGTCAGGGATTGAGGCACAATTTATTGCTACAAAAGGCATCGCCTTTCTGGAACTTTTATCATGTATATATCTGGCAAGGAGTTCCTTGCCTGTGCCGCTTTCACCTGTAATTAAAACAGTTACAGAAGATGGTGCAATACTTCTAGCAATCTCAAGGATTCCCTGCATCTTGCTGCTGCGTGTTATTATCTCAAATCCATTATGATTATCTTCATGTATAAGAACCTTTTTAATGGCTGAGTCAATAAGTTCAGGGGAAAAAGGCTTTAAGATATAATCCCTTGCCCCCTCTTTCATTGCCTCAATAGCGCTTTCAATAGTGCCGAATGCTGTCATCATAAGGACAGGGGTATGGGGATTGGTGCATCTCACACTGCGGAGGACATCTAGCCCACCCATCCCCGGCATCTTTACATCTGTAATAACAGCATCAAATCTATTTTGCTTAAGTCTTTCAATCCCTTCTTTTCCGCTGTCCACTGCAACAACATCATACCCTCTCCTCTTAAGCACCTCATACAGGGCAGTCCGCAATTGAGTCTCATCATCTATTACAAGTAGTCTGTGCATATCCTTATCCAATCGGCAGGGCAATATCAAATGTAGTGCCTTTGCCAATGCTGCTCTCTAAAGTTATAATGCCCCCATGTGCCTTAATAATATTGTTCACAACAGTTAAACCAAGCCCTGTGCCTTTTGGTTTTAGGGTAAAAAATGGGTTAAATATCTCTTCAAGGTCATTTTCAGGTATACCGCAGCCATTATCTGACACTATGATATGAATGCTGTCTTTATCCTGTCTTGATATAATAGAAATCTTTCCACTTTCCCTATTGTCTATAGCCTCTGCACCATTCATAATAAGGTTTAAAAGCGCCTGTTTTAATAACTCTTTGTCTAATGAAAGTTTAATGTCAGGGCCGCTGCAACCGGCATCTATATCCAAATTTCTATCAATAAAAAGAAATTTGCAGGTATCAATAGTATCTTTTATTATCTCATCAACCCCCACTTCTACCTTAAATGGTCTTGAATTATTAGCAAATAAAAGCATGTTTGACAGCGTGTTATTAAGTGCTTTAACAGCATGGATAATCTCTTTTGCAAATCGTTGTGAGGCATTGTTATCATTTAAGTCTTCATCCAGAATGGAGGCAAATAGTTCAATACTGCCAAGGGGATTTCTGATTTGATGTGCAATGCTCGCCGCCATCTCTCCCATTGCCTTTAACCTCTTGTCTCTCTCTACTGATTCACGCAGTCTTTTAATCTCTGAAATATCCTTTAAAACAATAAGGCTGCCTGCCTCATAGCCTTCAAGGTTTTTAAGTATTGTCGCACTAATGGAAATCGTCTTCTTTTTACTATCCATGCCTGTCATTACAGTTTCATACTCCATACACCTCTTACCATTCATTAATAGCCTGTCTAAAGCCCCTGCTATATTTTCAATCTTTTCTTCTGCAAGCAGTTCCGGCGCCTTTTCCAGAATAGAACATGCTAATTTATTGACAGTGGCTATCCTCCCTGAATTATCTGTAACTATTATGCCGACAGGAAGCGCCTCAATAAGGCCTGTCAGATAATTATTCTTTTCCGCAAGTTCCAGATTAAGGTCTTCAACCCTCTTTTCAAGTCCTTTATAATAAGACTCAAGTGTTCTGGACGCACTTTCAAATGTATTAAAGGCACTTATAAGGGCGCTTACATCTGTAGAATTTCCCATGTTTTCACCTCTTGCAGTCTTTCACTGGCAAGTTTGCCAAGATAACCCTTGTCCTCTCTTTCTACCTCCTGCCATGCTGCAACCGCCTCTCTCTTTTTACCAATGCTTATGTTAGCCTCACCCATCTTATAAATAAACTTAAGCCTCTCTTCACCACTAGCCATATATTGAACCCCTTTTGCATAAAATGACAGCGAATTCTCCCATTCTTTAGAGATATAGTAGATATCGCCAAGTCTTATAAATGCCTTTGCCTTCAGAATTTCGTTTGATGTCTTAAGCACGATACCCTCATAAATCTTAACTGCATCATCCCTCCTGCCAAGCAGTTCATAGATACGGCCTGTTTTAAGATGCAGGTCAGGTTCATCCATACCGCCTTTTTGTGCAAGGGAGTATGACCTTAAGGCATCTTCATATTCCCCTGTCCTGAAATAATGATTGCCTATCATGTAATAAACCCGTGCCACCTCCATTCTTTCTTCATTTTTTAAGGAAGAGATGCCCTTTATTATCTCAATGGATTTTTTAGCATTACCGTCCATAATGAAACTCTTTGCCAGTCCTAAAGAGCCCTTTATCCCTTTCCCCTTTTTAAGGAATTTATATACCCCCTCTGCCTCTTTTGGCAGATTCAAGTGAAGAAGACTTTCACCTATCATTATTAAAAGGCGTTCATCTTTAATAAACGGCTTATTTTCATAGTAAAATCTTGATGTCTTTTGATAATCGCCATTGTTATAGGTATTTGATATAGATGTGTAAATAATATCATCCCGTATCGCCTCAACATCCTTTTTCCATGTACTCATCGGATATGATGCTAGAAATTTATTAGACAGGGATATAGCCTCTTGTAAACTACCTTCTGCCTTTAAAAGTTTTATAAGATAATACCTTGCTGAATCATTAACAGCGGCATCAATGGGCTTTTCTAAAAAACCCTTTAAAAGTTTTATTACCTGATTATTTTTGCCTTTCTTCATGTATGATTCTGACAAAGCCATTGTCCCCATAATTACAGTATCAGAGGTTTCCTTTATCCCTGTGCCTGAAAGAGATTTTGTGGTTTTTATCATCTCGTTATAAAATAATTCCCCTTGAGCATCTCTACCCTCCAGAATAGATATATCGCCGAGCCTTAAGTTTATGTATGGACTGATATTAGACTCTCTTTGTGTTTCAAGTAGTTTTTGAAACAGTGCCTTTGCCTCCTTTAATCTCCCCATCTTTAAGTAGTTTTCAGCGATGAAAAACTGATACGATGGATTAAGAGATATATGACCTTCCACCTTCCTGAATACCTCATCAGCATAGGCATCTTCTTTAATTATGGATAAGGTTACAGCATAACCTGCTATTGCATCTTTCCATTCATCTGGTTCGTCAGATTCCTTATAAACCCTGTAAAAATCACGGGACGCCTCTTTTACTAATGATATTGAATCTGTCTTCAGTCCCTTAATCAGTTTTAAAAAGGCATTTCTTATAACCGCCTTTTTAAAAAATTTCCCATTTGGGTAGAACTGAACAAGCCTTGTATAATTGCCAACTGCCTCTGGGAAAAAACCCATTGTTTCATAAATAATGCCTTTTATAAATACAGGCTCCTCATCATTATTACCCAAAAGTTCTCTGACGGCTTCTTGATGCTTACCATCCTTTGCCAATCTGACCGCATTATTTATATCATGGGATGCTGATTTATAACTATTGAGCATCTCCTTTGTCCCACTCTTAATCGCCTCTATTGAATAGACTTTGGCATAATAATCCCTCCATGCCGCTTTCTCTAAAGCATAGGCATGGGGAACTATAGTATAAGAAGCAACTAGTAATAACAGGGAAATTAAAATAGAACTCATCTTATGATAGGACTATTGCAAGGGTTATGCCAGAAAAAGGAGGGATGCAACAGATGTTTGAAAATTGAACAAATAAAGGGGTCTATTATATAGCGTTACATAAATAAGGCTACATGTTGTCATTCTCCGGCTTGAGCGGAGAATCCAGATTCTTTCTCTGGATTGCCAGATCAAGTCGGGCAATGACGCAGCAAATATATTCCATGTTAAGTAGCCTGCCGATTTATCGGCTCTTTTAAATGCGCTCAATAAACTCCGCAGCTACATTATGCAAGGATATATTTAGTCAAAACTACTGCCCCTTTAATGCCAACTTTGTCAAATTTATGACAGATATATAGCAGATGGTATGACAGTTATGCAGAATTCTTTTGCTCGGTAAAATCTGAAGGGAGTTCAATTGTAAAGGTTGTGCCTTCATTTTCTTTGCTGGTGAAGGTAATTGTCCCGCCATGTTCTTCTATTATACGATATGCTGTAGAAAGTCCGAGTCCGGTCCCTTTGCCAACATCTTTTGTGGAAAAGAATGGCATAAATATCTTTCCCATGTTAGATTCAGGTATTCCACAGCCTGTATCAATTACCTCAATCCTGACACCTTTATTGATATTTGATGTACGTATATATATTGCCTTTTCACCTTTATTCCCTTTAATCGCATCACAACTATTATTTATGAGTTCTACTAGTGCTTGCTTTATATGAAATGCACATATCATAACTTCTTGCAATTCCTTATCAAGTTCCTGTCTTAAACTAATTCCATTTGCTGCCAATCGCTTACCTGTCAATCTTAGAGCATCTTCCACGAGTATATTTATATCAGTTAATATCTTTTTAACACCACCGATATCTCTGAAGGCAATAAGATTTTGAACAACCACTTCACATCTATTAGCAGCCTCATAAATACTATTTAACCTCTTTACCTTTAATTGGTCAGTCTCGCTATTTAAAAGTAGCTCAGTAAAGCCCATTACACTCGTAAGGGGGTTGTTAATTTCATGGGCAAACCCTGTGGATAGATAGCCGATATATGACAGTCTTTCAGCGGCAATTAACCTTTCTTTGAGTTTTGCCTCTTCTGTTATATCCCGCATATATGCTACCACCCCATTATCGGGGACCTCCAGAGCAAAACTGTGTATCTGAAAAACCCTTTCTTTGCCATTTATCACTAGTTTCCCCTCAATATCCTTTCTCTTATTTGAATATAAATCCTCCTTGAATATACAACCATTATGAACCTGTTTAAGATTAGGCACTGCATCACAACATTTTTTGCCCATAATCTCCTGTCTCGTAAACCCCATATCATTTAGAAAGGCGCTGTTTGCTTCAATGATTTTACACTCTTTATCCAAAAGGATTATATAATCCACGATACCATTAAATATGCTGTCAAGCCTCTGTTCCAGTTCGTAAACTCTTTTATAAGAATCCTCAAGTTTAAAATTCTTCTCCCTGACATCCTTTATAATCTTGCCTGTATTTTCTATGGCTGTGTTTAACCCCTCTCTAATACTGTAAACCTCGTCTTGAAATTTGAATATGCCCAGAAAAGAGGAGGGAAATGTCATTCTTACAGATAAATCACCTGTGCCATAGTTTTTAAGCACCTTTTCTATCTCTATAAGTGGTCTGATTATATAATAGGTGGTGGCAAGGATATAGATAATGGCTAAACTAATTGTAACTAAAGCAAGATATATTTGAATACGCACTGCACTTGCATTTTTTCTTTTAAGTTCTTCAGCAAGATTTTTGGACAGGGTATCCATAGATGACACAAGATTTTGCATTGTCCCATCTATTGCAAATGCGTCATAACTGCCTGCCATAGAGTCCTTAATGAGCAGTTTGTATACCCCCCATAAATGAATGCCGCTGGCAAGGTTTTCTATTGCCCGTTGACCGCTGACGCCATTTTGAATGCCAAATGCCTTGCCATTACGAAGGGCATCCATCCTTGCCTGATAATCAGTTACAGCATCTTCAATAACCATGCGTGAGGAAGGGCTGGGGTTTGCCTGATACCTGTTTGCAAGATATGCCAGTCTTACTGCCCGCATCCTTTGTCCACCGGCAGTGTCAATTAAAAATCCCGTATCTTCATTAAACTTGGCAATGATGTATCTTGAAGAGATTGTGGTAATAATAAGCAGTATGAGTAAGAGGGTTGCGCCTGTATATCTAACCTTTAAAGACTGCCAGTTCATTTCATCCCATTTGCTGAAATCTCATTTGAAGTGCCTGTAGGTCTTAACATCCCTTTTTTTTTCATCTTTTCTATTAGTGTAGTCCTGTTTATGCCAAGGAGTTCTGCTGCCTTGCTTTTTACCCCCCGGGTTTTAACTAGCGCCTTTTCTATAAGTTCGTTTTCCAATTCCGCTACCATAGTAGTAAGGTTGACACCCTCGTCAGGTATATCTATGAATACTGCATTACTACCCCTTTGCATGTTTATCTGCGGCGGAATATCATGAGGCATTATTTGTCCCTTATCTTGTTTAAGGATAATAATCCGCTCTATGATATTTTCAAGTTCTCTTATATTCCCGGGCCATGGGTAGTTTATAATCGCCTCTATTGCCTCTTCTGATATGCCTTTTATATCCTTCTTTTTCCTTTGGGATATAACCTCTACAAAATGATTTGCAAGATACGGGATGTCTTCCCTTCTCTCTCTTAACGGAGGAATGACAATCGGTATTACATTTAGGCGGTAATAAAGGTCTTGTCTGAATGTCTTTTTGATTACCTCTGCTTCCAAGTCTTTATTTGTGGCTGCTATCACCCTTACATCAACCTGAACTGTCTTATTGCCGCCCACCCTTTCAAACTCTCTTTCCTGCAGAACCCTCAGTAGTTTTACCTGAAGATGAATGGGCATATCGCCAATCTCATCAAGAAATATTGTGCCTTTGTTTGCCCTCTCAAACCTGCCTACCCTTGTTGCTATTGCCCCTGTGAAAGCACCCTTTTCATGTCCAAATAGTTCACTCTCAAGGAGTTCACCGGGTATGCCGCCGCAATTTACAGGGATAAAAGGAAATCTCCTCCTTAAACTATTAAAATGAATCACCTTTGCCACGAGTTCCTTGCCTGTCCCTGTTTCGCCAAGAAGGAGGATTGTTGAATCGCTGTCTGCAACCATCTTTATCGTATCACATATACGGTTTATACTAGGACTGGCACCGATTATAGAATCCAGCACATATCTTTTATCAAGCACTTCACGAAGGTTATAGTTTTCCCTTTTAAGGCAATTATATTCCAATGCCCTGTTTACATTCATAATAAGGACATCTGTCTTAAATGGTTTTGTGAGATAGGTGTATGCGCCCAATCTCATTGCCTCCACAGCATTCTCAATAGTTGCAAAGGCTGTGATGAGAATACTTACAGTCCATGGACTTATCTCCTTTGCCTTTTTTATAACCTCAATCCCATCAATGCCTGGCAGTTTTAAATCTGTAAGAAGCAAATCAATATTTTCATTTGCAAGGGCATCTATACCCTTTTCACCATCCTCTACAATGGTTAGAGAGTAATCTTCAGCCATCACATCTTTTAACAATTGCCTTATGTGTCTGTCATCCTCAACTATAAGTACTTTGCCTTTCATCCGGAATACTCCCTGTTCTTTCTATATGAGGGACTGCCCCTCATGGATTGTATACCCTAAAAATATAATCTATTCAAGTTTTTTTGTTGCCTGCCGAATTATAGAAAAAGAGGCTTGAATGAATTTAAAGATAGTTTCACCATCACTAGTAATATCACAGGCAGATATAAAAACTGCAATAATTACAAGCGGTGAGATATTACGGATAAATATAAGGAGTGTAGAACAAGACGGGACTGTAAAACTCTTGCTTAAGGGGATACCAGTAGAGGCGAAAACCGATATCCCTTTAGATGCAGCCGGTATCATCAGTGTAAAGACCGCTATCACAGATGGCAAGATAATATTAAGGCTAATCCCATCAGACGAAACCAATAAAATATTAGACATGGTAAATGGCCTCATTTCTGAAAAAGCAGACATTGGGAAACTACTCAATGAACTAAAAACTATGGATTTAAAACCCATAAACAATAGCGAATCGCTGCCAGCATTAAAGACCTTGAGAGATTTTTTGGACAAGGTGTTGATTGACGGCAGCACTGTAACCAAAGCTGCTGTTAAGGATATGATTGAAAAGGGCGGACAATTTTATGAGGCATTCATTAAAAAACTTGTGGCATTAGGCACTCCAAAAACAAGTAATCTGGTAAAACTGGCACAAGATGACTTAAAACCCATAATCATGAGCCTCATTAAAGAACTTGCCGAAGATGGCAGATATAAAGGGGTATCAAAAACAGCAGGTTCTATTTTAAAAAACATAGAGTTAAGTCAACTTATAAACAGGGCAGAATCAAAGACAGACACTGCCTCACACTTTCAGATTCCTGTGTATTTTGGCGACAATCTTGAGACATTAGAACTTTACTTCTTTGAGGATAAAAAACCGAAAACCAGAGGGAAACAGGATTACGGCATTATTTTAAGTATAGAACTGAGGGGGTTGGGCAATATCACCTTTGATGCAAGGGTTAAAATGGATACTGTATTTATAAATATATATGTTGAAAACAAAGAAACCTCTGAATTTATTAGCCGTCATTCAGAGATACTAAAAAATGGCATGCGGTCTATAGGAATGCATGTATCTGGCATAGAGTGTATGGTCAGTAAAAAGCAGATAACAAAAAAACCTAGCACAATAATTTTGCATGCAGGGCTTATTGATGAATTTGCATAGGACATATAAGGACACAAGATGAAAAAATACATTGAAAAGGCAGTTGCACTCAAGTATAAACCAAAAGAAGATAATGCACCCACAGTTGCTGCAAAAGGGTCAGGGCTCATTGCACAAAAGATAATAGATATCGCAAAGGCAAACAATATTCCGATAAAGGATGACCCTGACCTCGTTAATATACTATCTACATTATCTCTATATGAGGAGATACCTCCTTCTTTATATAAGATTGTAGCAGAAATCATAGCATTCCTTTATCAAGTTAATAAAAAAAGACTTGGATGAGTAAGTTATAAAACCCTTGCCCGTAAAAACGAACTATGCTATTAAATAAATAAAATCGCTACAGGAGATACTCTGGATGTTTGTCATAATAGGCATAATAGCAGTATTTGGAGCAATCATCGGCGGTTATCTGATGGAAAAGGGCAATCTGCATGTCCTTTTTCAACCTGCGGAACTTGTTATTATAGGCGGTGCTGCACTTGGCTCAATGTTTATTATGGCGCCGCAAAAACTGCTTTTTAAGATATTTAAGATTATTCCAAGTGTGTTAGGAGGTTCAAAATACTCAAAGGCAAGTTATATTGAACTACTATCCCTCCTCTATGAACTTTTCTCAAAAATAAGAAAGGAGGGACTCCTGACAATAGAAAAGGATATAGAAAATCCAAATAACAGCCCTGTGTTTAAAAAATATCCCAAAATCCTTGCCAATCATCATGCAATGGATTTCCTTTGTGATAATATGAGGGCATTTGTTGTGGGCGTAAAGCCTATGTAACTTGAAGAAATGATGACAATTGAACTGGAGACCCATCATGCAGAGGCAGTTGAGGGTCCCGCTATTATTACAAAGATAGGCGACAGCCTTCCGGGCTTTGGTATAGTGGCTGCAGTTATGGGTGTTGTTATCACAATGGGCTATATGTCAGAATCTCCTGAGGTTATTGGACACCATGTGGCAGCGGCACTTGTCGGCACATTCATAGGTATCCTTTTATGTTATGGACTGGTGGGTCCTATTGGCACACATCTTGAGCATAAGGCAAACGAGGACTCAAAGTATCTGGAGGCAATAAAACTTGCAATCCTTGCCTTTGCAAAGGATATGCCGCCGCAGATGGCTGTTGAATATGCCCGAAGGGTTTTATTTGAAGACGCAAAACCATCATTCAAACAGCTTGAAGATGCAATAAGAAAGAAGAAGTAAACTGTTTGTTATGAATAAAACAGCGAGAAAGGCGAGAATAGCATTTCTCGCAAGTCTCGCGTTTCTAGTGTTAATCTTATGCCAAGAGAAGAACAACCCATTATAATAAAAAAGATTAAGAAAGCCGGGCACGGTGGAGGGCACCATGGGGGGGCGTGGAAGGTTGCGTATGCTGACTTTGTGACAGCAATGATGGCGCTCTTCCTTGTCCTGTGGCTGGTAGCAGTTATGTCCATTGATGCAAAGAAGAGGATTGCGGAATACTTCCGAAGTTTTACTGTATTCCAGGGACCAGAGGCAGGCGGGGCAACAGGTATATCTATTATGCAGGGAGGCCCTGTAAAATTGGATAAGGACCCCGGTGATATAAAAAACGCAAAGAATATCCAGAACAAACTGGTGGCAGAGATAGGTAAGATTATTGAAGAAAAACTTAAAGGACTTAAGGAACAGATCTTGGTCTTTACCACAAATGAAGGGGTAAGGATAGAACTCACTGAAAAGACAGGCACCCCTTTATTTGAAACTGGTAAAAACAACCTCCTGCGGAGTGGGGAAGATGCTTTAAAGGTATTGACTGAAACTATTATGAATTTACCTAATAATATAGTAATTGAGGGTCATACGGACAGCCAACCGTATCCGGGTGAGGGTTATACCAACTGGGAACTTGCTGCTGACAGGGCAAATGCAGCAAGAAGGGCAATAATAAAGTATGGGCTTGACCCAAAAAGGATAAAAAGGGTAGCAAGTTTTGCTGATGCACTTCCTATAAAACCTGATGACCCTTATGATGGAATCAACAGGAGGATAAGCATCCTGATAGAGGTAAAACAACAACCTACTGCCATTGACAAATCTTTATGGATGGAAAATGCACAACCTGAGATAATGCAGTAAGCAGTAATCTGCGAGAAAAGCGGGGGAATGCCGTTTCTCGCTTTACTGTTCACTATACTATGGTGCGCCCAGAGGGATTTGAACCCCCGGCCCCTTGGTTCGTAGCCAAGTGCTCTATTCCACTGAGCTATGGGCGCTGACAAAGAAGCGAGAAACTCAAAGCGTAAAACTAATGTACCTTTGTTTTTCGTTTTTCGCTTTTCGCTTTTCACCTTTCACTATTAAGCCCAAGGACATCCTGCATATCATAAAGACCATTCTCCTGCTTTGCAATCCATAAGGCAGCCCTGACAGCGCCCCTTGCAAATGTATCTCTTGAATGGGCGCGATGGGTTATCTCAAGCCTCTCTCCAAGTCCGCCGAATATAATCGTATGGTCCCCGACTATATCCCCTGCCCTTATGGTCTGGATACCAATTTCATCAGGTTTTCTCTCGCCGATTATCCCCTTCCTTTCATACACTGCAACCTTTTCCAAATCCCTTTTAAGTGCATGGGCAAGAACCTCTGCGATCCTTATAGCGGTCCCGCTTGGCGCATCCTTTTTTAATCTGTGGTGTGCCTCAATGATTTCCACATCATAGTCATTGCCAAGAACTGTTGCAACATCGCTCACCACCTTGAGCAGCAGGTTTACCCCCACGCTCATATTCGGCGCTGCTACTACCCTTGTCTTCTGTGCCAGTTCTTTAAACCTGTCCCTCTGATTATGGGAAAATCCTGTTGTGCCAACAACAACCGCCTTTTTATGTTTTACAGCACTCTCAAGATTATTTATGGATGCCTCCGGATTGGAAAAATCTATCACGCAGTCGCAATTTTTTATAATCCTCTCTATGTCATCTGTTACCTTTATTCCCTTTTTATCAAAACTAATAACCTCGGATAAATCCTTTCCAATTGACAAATGCTCGGCCCTTTCCACTGCACCTGCAAGGCTGACACCTTCTGTCTCTTTAATAACATTTATTATATTTGTCCCCATCCTGCCAAGTGCGCCTGTAACAATTATCTTAACCATACCTACTCCTTTTCTTTCACCTTCATATAGAATATGAGGGCGAATATTACAACACCTATTGCAATGCCAAAGAACAATGTCCCCTGCGGGTCGTTCCACTTTGTGAGATGCTCTAAAAATGTGACCGCAAGCATGAGGGCGATAACGCTTGAAAGTTTCTTTTTCAAATCATCCAAGTCTTTTATATCAAGCCACTCTGGAAGATTCAATCTGCCGATAAACAGTTCATACAATGCTATGGAAAATATATAAAGGATGACTGCGAGTATGAACGAGTATAAAATTGCACCTGTATGTGCAGTAACCTCTGATGTCTCTACTGTGCCAAAGTCCATGAACATATGAATAATAGTAGAGAACATATTCAGGGTTGCCCAGATAAATGTAGAAACAGAGGCAAGTAGTGTTGCAATCACTGCCAAAAGAACAATGTATTTGCTTTTTTCCAATATAGTTTTCATTTGTTTCTCCTTCAGCCTTCGGCCTTTTTTATATCAACCCATAATCCTTTAGCACACCTTTTAATTTATCTCTGTTATTCTTACCCATCTTTACAAGCGGCAGTCTGAATTCCTCTTTGAGCATACCCATCATTGCAAGGGCTGTTTTCACAGGGATTGGATTTGTCTCATAAAACATCGCCCTGTGCAGAGGCTGAAGTTTGTAATGCAGTCTTTTCGCATCCTCAAAATCGCCAACCTCAAATGCATCAAACATATCTGCCACATCCCTTGGCGCAGCATTTGCTGTAACAGATATAACACCGTGCCCGCCAATTGCCAATATCGGTAGAGTCGTAAAATCGTCTCCTGAAAGTATGACAAAATCCTTCCTGCACTTTTCTATGACATCGCTTATCTGCTGGAGAGAACCTGTCGCCTCTTTTATGCCTATTATATTTTTAATCTCCGCAAGTCTATAGACTGTTTCAGGAAGCATGTTTACGCTTGTCCTGCCCGGGACATTGTAAAGGATTTGCGGAACATCAACCGCCTCTGCAACCGCCTTGTGATGCTGATACAGACCCTCCTGTGTAGGCTTATTGTAGTAAGGCGCAATAAGGAGAACTGCATCCGCCCCTGCATCTGCAGCGTGCTGTGTAAGCATGATGGTTTCAGATGTAGAGTTTGAGCCTGTCCCTGCAATTACAGGCACCCTTTTATCTACAGTTTCAATTGTAATTTCAATAACCCTGTTATGCTCTTCATAGGAAAGTGTTGCGGACTCACCTGTTGTGCCGCAGGGGACTATAGCATCAGTGCCGTTCTTTATCTGGAATTCAATTAAACTTTTTAAAGCCTTCTCATCAACCTTGCCGTTTTTAAATGGTGTTACAATTGCCACCATTGAACCTTTGAACATAAAACCCTCCATTTTTCAAACCTAAAGGTTTGAGTTACTTGTAACTCA
>JACRPW010000084.1 GCA_016223005.1 Deltaproteobacteria bacterium
CCAGCATTACCAGTATGAAGATTAATGTAAACATTTTTATCACCCTATTATTCTTTCTTTTCTACCAAAGTATAATCTATCTCTACAATCCTTATCCTGCTTTATCCCTCACCATGCTCACCCTTTGAATAAATAGGTGACTGGATGGAGGAGCGTCCCGTCAATGGCCATTATGATTATTGTTATTGCCATCGGTTTTAAGCCTAATCTTGAAACATCCTGCTTACTTACCGCTGCCTTTTCTATTAAGTTCGTCAATAGATGGATGCACAATAGAACCTTTATAATGTTTATTTATAATATCACAGATTTCTAATGGGGAATCCGTAACATTGAAAAGGGCAGCATCTTCAGGGTTAATAGCACCTTGCTGGACAAGGGTATTATTCATCCAGTCTGCTAATCCTTTCCAATATTCTTTTCCGAAAAGGATAACCGGAAATGGTTCAATCCGCCTTGTTTGGATAAGGGTTAATGCCTCAAATAGTTCATTCATTGTGCCAAATCCGCCGGGGAATATCACAAACGCGGCAGCATACTTAATAAACATAAGTTTTCTGATAAAGAAATATCTAAAATTCAGGGTAATATCTTGATACTTATTTGGAATCTGCTCCTGAGGAAGTTGAATATTTAATCCCACTGACTTGCCTTTGCCCATCTTTGCCCCTTTGTTTGCTCCTTCCATGACACCAGGACCACCTCCTGTAATCACAGAAAATCCTGCTTCAGAGAGGAGTTTCCCCACCTCGACCGCCTTCTGATAATAGTCTGAGTTTTCTTCAAACCTTGAACTGCCAAATATGGTAACTGCAGGACCAATGTCATAAAGGCTCTCAAAACCCTCCACCAGCTCAGACTGAATCCTAAACACCCGCCATGTATCTGTCTTTCTTAAGTCTTCAATCATAAAATTTACCTCCCTTATAGTTTTACCTTGTTAGAACTTTCCAAAAAGAAACTTCTAACGGAGTTTACCCTTTCAAATCATTAAATGGTAAATCCTTCCCTGTTTCAAGCCAATGGGTATTTACCTGAAAAGTAGATGCAAGTTTTGAAACCACAGTAAGATTAGGTTTGTATTTTCCTCTTTCAATTGATGAGAGGGAAATCTGAGGGATTTGACATATTGAAGACAGATTGGTTTGAGTTAGGCATTTAGCAATTGAGTGCATCCTGCTATCTTCTAGTTCTTTTATAAGATTCCAGAAATTCTTTCAATTTGTACGAAAACTCAGGGTCGTTATGAAGGAGTAGTTCTACTTTAGCCAAAAGGATATCACTATTTACAGCCTCTTCAGATGCCTTAACCTTGGTCCCACCCTCATTTATTTGGACATCTGCTGCAGGCTCTGTTCTTCTCACGGCCCTGTAAGGTGGAGTAACTTTATTAACATCCACTTGAGTAGAGGCTGTATCAGAAGATGCTGCCTCTCTTACAGCCCGATAAGGTGGTATAACCTTACTGTCTTCTGTTTGAATTTGGACATCTGCTGCAGGCTCTGTTCTTCTCACGGCCCTGTAAGGTGGAGTAACTTTATTAGTATCCACTTGAGTAGAGGCTGTCTCAGAAGATGCCGCCTCTCTTACAGCCCGATAAGGTGGTATAACCTTACTGTCTTCTGTTTGAGTGACTGATGTAACAACCGCTGCCTCCCTTACATCTTGATAAGATATGCTGCCTTTATCCTTGGTCCCCATTGCAAAAAGCCGTGATAATACATAAGGACTACGCAGGTCAACATCATCTTTAACCTCACGCAGATAACGACAATTTCCAATATTCATGAACACACCCCTGTCCAGAGGCTCACACAGGTATATGATAATATGACAATCATGTGATATTTCAAATATCAAACATCTCTCTTTTTCACAGAAGACAAAAGGTAAACTTGCAATGGATATAATGGATATGGCAGATAACTCACTTGCACGTTCTCTGCAATGGTTTAATTCAATAACCCCTTTCAAATCATTAAATGGTAAATCCTTCCCTGTTTCAAGCCAATGGGTATTTACCTGAAAAGTAGATGCAAGTTTTGAAACCACAGTAAGATTAGGTTTGTATTTTGCTCTTTCAATTGATGAGAGGGAAATCTGAGGGATTTGACATATTGAAGACAGACTGGTTTGAGTTAGGCATTTAGCAATTCTGAGCGCCTTTATTCTATCCTTTATATCCATTTCTACCATAGTTACTCCGTAGTGAATATATACTAATATCTACATGGATGTCAAGAACATAATATAGTGTAGTATAACATAATATAGTATAACATAGTCTCCATCACGGGGTCCTCCATCACGGGGTCAAATCTTTTAATTTGACAAAATAGGTCATAAAGCGTGGGCATTGTGGTTTATCCTCCCACTATAAATAGAAAACTTGAATGTCAAAACAAAAGATTTGACCCCTTATGACCTTTCTTCTATCGGCTTCATTCAGGAAAAACTTAAGGAATTTAATCTTGATAAATCTACACAGTTTGTCCGTGTAAAACCAAGACAGACCGTATCAATAGTCTATCACGAAGCAGGCTTTAAGCAGGGACTTGCCCCTGAAAGATTTGAGCATGGCTCAAATAAAAATTCTCATTCAAGGGGTCACGATGTGTCAGGGTTTGCCTATAAACCTCTAAATTGATACTTTACAACTTACCCACCTTTTGATAATTTAAATACATGCACATACTCCGCATAGCAATGGCACAGATAAACCCTGTTGTTGGAGACCTCTCAGGGAATGCCAGAAAGATTATAGACTATATTGAAAGAGGCATTGAACTTGGTATTGACCTGATTGCATTTCCGGAATTGTCTGTTACAGGTTACCCGCCTGAAGACCTTCTTCTTAAACCCCAGTTTATAAAAGATAATACTGCATACTTAAAAAAGATAGCAAAAAAAACAAGGGATATAACTGCAATCATAGGTTTTGTGGATAGCCAAGAAGATATTTACAATGCCGCTGCCATTGTCCACAGTGGAGAGATTGCTGGGGTCTATCATAAGATGTTTCTCCCAAACTATGGGGTATTTGATGAAGAGAGGTATTTCCAGTCAGGGAAAATGCCCTTAAATGTAATCCTTAATGACATTACAATCGGCATAGGGATTTGTGAAGACATCTGGTATCCTGAAGGACCAGCAAGGATTCAGGCAGTTGCAGGTGCAGAGGTCATAGTAAATATAAACGCATCTCCATATCATATTGGCAAGGCAAGGTTCAGAGAGGAGATGCTTGCAACAAGGGCATCGGACAACGGGGTAATTATAGCATATAATAATATGGTAGGCGGTCAGGATGAACTGGTCTTTGATGGTCATGGGATGATAATAGATGAAAAGGGAGAGGTTATTGCAAGGGGTATGGCATTTGAAGAGGATTTAATCCTTGCTGAACTTGATGTGGAAAGGATATTCAGTTTTAGACCCCATGACCAAAGAAGACGAAAGGAAAAGATTGTATTAGAAGAACAAGGCAAGAAGGTTGAAAGGATATCCCTTCATGTAAAATCTAAAAAGAAAAAGAGATTTAAAAAACTTATCTCAAAAAAGACTGCCCCGCCTGAACAGATTGAAGAGGTATATAAAGCCCTTGTCCTCGGAACAAGGGACTATGTAAAAAAGAATAATTTCCTTCATACAGTTATTGGTTTAAGCGGAGGCATTGATTCTTCACTGGTTGCAGCGGTAGCAGTAGACGCACTTGGAAAAAAGAATGTTACAGGTGTATTTATGCCCTCTCAATATTCCTCAAAAGAGAGTCTTGCAGATGCAGAGGCACTGGCTAAAAATCTTGATATTGAGTTTATAATCATCCCTATCCATAATACCTTTGATGATTATCTGAAGATTCTGTCAGATACCTTTAAGAATAGAAAACCTGATGTTACAGAAGAAAATATTCAGGCAAGGATAAGAGGGAATATCCTGATGGCAATCTCAAACAAATTTAACTATCTTGTGCTTACAACAGGTAATAAGAGCGAGATGAGTGTTGGTTATACTACCCTTTACGGTGATATGGCAGGGGGATTTGCTGTTATAAAGGATGTGCCAAAGACCCTTGTCTATAAACTATCTGAATACAGAAATTCTGCTGCAGGAATAGATATAATCCCTGACAGGGTGCTGCAAAAGGCACCAACAGCAGAACTCCGTCCAAACCAGAAGGACCAGGACACACTGCCGCCTTATGAAGTCCTTGACCACATATTAAAGGCATATGTAGAAGAAGACAGAAGTTTTGAGGAAATTGCGGCAATGGGATTTGAGGAAGGTATTGTAAAAAGGGTTATACGGCTGGTTGATATATCTGAATATAAGAGAAGGCAGTCCCCTCCCGGAGTTAAGATAACCCCCCGTGCATTTGGCAAAGACAGGAGGATGCCGATTACTAATCGGTATGCGAGTTATTAAACAGAAAAGTGTATGATCCAGTTATATCATGTGTATAAAACCTATGAAAAAAATAGTCCTGCCCTCACTGACATATCATTTATTGTAGAAAGGGGTGAATTTGTATTTCTGACAGGTCCATGCGGCGCTGGAAAGACCACCCTTTTAAAACTCATCTTCTGCACAGAAAAACCAACTGATGGACAGATAATAGTTGATAACAAAAATGTGTCAAAACTTAACAGAAAACATATTGCTTTACTGCGTAGGCAGATAGGGTTTATATTCCAGGACTTTAAACTCCTTAATAACAAGACAGTATATGAGAATATTGCCCTTCCACTTAAGATTATCGGATGTCCGCACAGAGACATTAAGAAAAGGGTTGGTACGGTTCTATCGTATCTTGAATTACTTGACAGGGCAAATTATAAGGCATCTGTCCTATCAGGCGGGGAACAGCAAAGGGTGGCAATTGCAAGGGCGCTTGTCAAAGGCCCCGCGATACTCCTTGCAGATGAGCCAACAGGCAACCTTGACCCATCACTTACTGACAGCATAATGCGCTATTTTCTGGATATAAACAAAAAAGGGGCAACTGTTGTTGTTGCAACGCATGATAGCGCTGTTATAAGCAGATTAAAGAAACGGACTATTGTGCTTGAAAATGGGAAGGTTGCAGGATGATAGTTATTATAAGGCATGTTATGTATTTTATGAAGGAGGCAGCACAGAATATAAAAACCAACCTTCTGACAAATATTATTGCTGTAATTACCATATCCCTTGCCCTGACAATACTTGCCTTTTTCTTTATATCCTATATAAATATTGGCAATGTGCTTGAGGTATTTTCTACAGAGGTTCAGATTACAGCATATTTGAGGGATGATGTGTCTGAAGAAAATATCATGAAAATAAAGGAAAGGATAATGGGTTTTTCAGAGGTTGGCTCTGTAGAATATATATCAAAAGACATGGCAGTCAAGATGTTCAGGCAGTCAATCCATGGACAGAAAGGGATATTGGAAGGATTTGGCACTAATCCGCTTCCTGCATCCATTGAGATAGGGCTTAAAAAGGATTTCAGAAATTCCAAAGGGGTTAAGGCACTTGTTGCAAGATTAAACAACATCAAGGAGATAAATGATATACAGTATGGGCAGGAGTGGATTGACAGATTTACCGCATTTTTAATCTTTTTCAAGACAGCAGGGATTATTATTGGACTCTTCCTGCTGACAGCAACTGTATTTATAATCTCCAATACCATAAAACTGACTTTATATGCGAGAAGAGAAGAAATAGAGATAATGAGGCTTGTCGGTGCAACTGAATCATTTATAAAAATTCCATTCTTTATAGAGGGTCTGTTTGAGGGTTTATCAGGCGCAGTTATTGCATTCATAATACTCTATTCCTCTAGATATATACTACTCAATAGTACATCTGCACCCTTTGTCAGTATGATAAATATCCCTTTCCCAATTACTGATTTTATGTTAGTATTATTTATAAGCGGAATTACACTAGGTTTGTTTGGCAGTTTTGTTTCACTTGTGAGGTTTCTAAAATAGGATGGGCAGGAGAAAAGACATTATTTATTTCTCTATTTTTCTATTCTGTTTTTTATCTTTTTATGAGACACAGGTTTATGCAAAGGCAAGCCAGAAGATAAAGCAGGAGATTGTTAAAAAGGGTAAAAAATTAGAGTCTGTTGAAAAAAAACTTGAGGCAAAGAAACAGAAACTAGATATAATAAACAAAAAGGAGACCTCTGTATTAACAATACTTGACAGGACAGAAAGGGAACTTGCAAGAAAAGAAGACGAACTTTCAAGATTTGAAAAAAACCTTAAAGATTTAAAGATAAAGATAGATGCCGCAGATAAAGATATAAGAGAACTTGTAATAGAAAGGGAAAAACTTCTTGTAATGTTAAAGAAGCGGGTTGTGTCCATGTATAAGATGAGAGAAGGAGGTGTTGTGAGGCTTCTTTTTTCTTCTGACTCTGTTAATGATTTTTCCCGCAGGTATAAGTATATAAATGCGATTATTGATTCAGATTTTGAACTTCTTAATAAATATGATAAAAATAGAGAAGACCTTGAAGATAAAAAAGAGAAATTGGACGGCATGAAATCTCTTACGCTGTCTTTGAAGGAGAGGGCAGAGGTAAAGAAAAGAGAAATAGCAGCAGAAA
>JACRPW010000085.1 GCA_016223005.1 Deltaproteobacteria bacterium
TCGCTGTCTTGTCCGAAAAGAAAGTGATGTAGAATTCTCTGGTTGTTGGCAACGGAAAGAATATTGCTCTCGCTGGAATTGTATTGATTTAATAAACTGCGTTTGTATTGCCAGTCAATGTTTTTTTGTATTGGTTCAAAGTCGTGAAATACTTTATCAATGCCTTTGATAAACTTGTGCTTTCCGCTACCAATATGAATTATAGCGTAATCGTTTTTTACAAGAATGTCGGGAAATTTTGTTTTGTTGTCAAGTTTTGTAACATCAAACGGATTTCCAAAGCCAATTTTTTTGCAAACATCTTTCACCAAGTCATTATGAAAAACGAAATTGTTTTTGCGTTTGCAAATGGTAAAAAGTTTTTCAAGCACTTGGTCTTTTTTACTTTCTTTGGATGGTTTTTTAGCCATTGTAAAATTTTTAATTAGAACTTTTTTGAAAGCGTTTAATCGTCAAATCAATATATTCTTCACTTATATCAATCCCAATATATTTTCTATTACCAATAAACTTGCAAGCGATTCCAGTCGTTCCCCCACCATTGAAGGGGTCAAGCACAATGTCATTTTCTTTTGTGGAAGCAAGCACAATTCTTTTTAAGAGTGCAAGCGGTTTTTGTGTCGGATGTTTTCCAAATTCCTTTTCATCTTGTGTCGGTGTCGGGATTGACCAAACAGAACGCATTTGTTTGTCAGTCATTTTCAATTTGTCTTCTGGAAATTTTCCGTACTTCATTGATTCGTAATTGAAAGTGTTCCGTGTTTTTTTGTCTTTGCGTGCCCAAAGAAGTGTTTCGTGACTATGAGCGAAAGTAGTGCAAGCTAAATTCGGTGCTGCATTGGGTTTGAACCAAGCAATGTCATTAAGAATATGAAAATTTAATTTTTGCAGAAGAAAACCGCACTGATAAATACTGTGCTGTGTTCCAGTGATCCAAATTGTTCCTTCGGGCTTTAAAATTCTTTTACATTCTGAAATCCAAGTTTCGTGAAATTCTAAATCCGCTTCAAATCCTTTGCTCTTGTCCCATTTCCCTTTATTCACACTCACCATTTTCCCAGCATGGCAAGTCACACCGCCATTTGATAAATTATAAGGCGGGTCAGCGAAAATCATATTCACATAATTATCTGGAAATTTTAACATTACCTTTAAACAATTTTCAGTGTAGAGACAAAAATCATTCGTTTTAAAAACAGGTTTTATACTTTCTTGCGTTCCGTTTTTTGTAATGTATTTTACCAAATCATCAAACACCGAACTTGGTTCAATTGTTTTTACTGTATATTTTTTCATTTTTACTTTGCGTCCTTTCCGAAAATTTACAAATAGATAATACTATGATAAAAAAACTGTATCAATATAAAAATTAACCTGCCGATTTATCAGTGTATTTAAAAGTGGAAATACAGGTAAAGGGAGAAAAAGGGGACAGGCGAAAAAGCGGCGAAAAAGAAGAGGAAAAAGAGAATCATTCATTCTTGCTATGATGAGGAGGTGCCTTTTATATGATTATCAGATTTATTTTTGCCTAACAAATAAATTCAGCGGACGGCAAAAGACGCCACCGCTGATTTAGGTCCTTATGCCCCAACCAAGGGAGAGGACAAGATAAAGGGGACACCAATTAAAAGGCACCCTGTAAAGAGAAAAACCCTGGAGTTTCCTGGCTTTTTAGCCGAAGTTTAAGCGTAGTTGAAAATCTTCTCCGCTATTTGGTTTTATTTTTATGGCTGTCTTATCAGGAAAAAGCATGTTATATATGTCATCGAGATGAAGATAGGTCTTATATCAGATACTCATGACAATATGACCGCCATAAAAAAGGCAGTTGCATATTTTAACAAAGAAAGGGTAGATGCAGTAATCCATGCGGGCGATTTTGTTGCACCATTTGCAGCAGATGAGTTTAATAAACTGAACTGCCCGTTTATTGGAGTCTTTGGCAACAATGATGGCGAGGTCAAAGGACTTACCAATACCTTGAAAGGAAGAATCTATAAGCCTCCAAAGGAGATTATTCTCGGCGGTAAAAAGATTATAATTGTCCATGACATAAAGATTCTGCCAAAAAATATAGACGCTGATATTGTTGTGTATGGACATCTTCATAAACAAAAAAGCGAAATGATTGGCAAAACACTTTACATAAATCCTGGTGAGGCATGCGGCTGGCTTACAGGTTCAGGCACAATATCTCTACTTGACACAGATACAATGGAAGTAACGGATATCACCGCGCTCTAATCCAAAAAATAAGGCAAGAATAGCAAGACTGGGGTTTTAATTCCTAATTCGTAATTCCTAATTCGTAATTGTCTTTCCGTGTCCCGCCTTTCTCGCTTTTCTCTCATTTCTCAACTCCCTAAAAAATGCCCGCATGATATTTCTACACTCTTTTTCCATTACCCCTGATATAACCTCTATCCTGTGGTTTAATCTTCCGTCTTTAGAAATATCATAAATAGAACCGCATGCCCCTGCCTTTTTATCATAAGCGCCAAATACGAGTTTATTTACCCTTGCCAGCACCAATGCACCAATGCACATAAGACAGGGCTCTACTGTTGCATAAACAGTAACACCTGTAAGGCGCCATGCACCAAGTTTCCTTGAAGCCTTTTTTATGGCTATAATCTCAGCATGGAGTGTAGGGTCATTTTTTGTTTCCCTCAGATTATGCCCCTTTGCAATAACCTTGTTGTTATGCACAACAACACACCCTATAGGCACCTCTTCCTTTTTCTTTGCCTTTTCTGCCTCCTTTAAGGCAAGGGACATGAACTTATTGTGTTCCATATCTAGTTGCCTTTCTTCAAAAGACTTGTTGTAAAAAATGCGGTTAATATAAAAGACAGAGAGATAGCAGTTGCTGTTCCCGCCCCAAAATAGTTCATAATTACGGGACCAAGAAACGGTGCAGTAGCGCCACGTACCCCGCCGAAAACAACATGGACTGCCATGTATCTGGGGGTCTCTTTATGATGGGACATCCTTGTTATTACAATATATCCTATGAGTTCTATGGCAGCAAATGTGATACCTGCAATACATTGTGCAATTGCCAGAAACCAGATGTTGTATGTTAGAAGGTATATAAGCGGTATGAATGATGCCACAGCAAAAAAAAGTTTTAGGCAGTTGGATAAACTATGCCTGTCAAGAAACCTTCCCCAGAAAAAGAAGCCGGCAAGCCACATCCCTGAATACAATGCGCCAAACACCCCAGCAGTAATATTTGAGATATGCACTTTATCAACGAGTATGAGGGGATATAACGGCAGCCATAAAAGGAACCCAAATTCAAAGATGGAATAGATGATAATAAATTTCAGAAACCCCCTGTTTTTTAATGGCGCTGTCAGGTGTGAAATAGTTGCGAGCCTTTCCTTTTGCCTTTTCTCAAGCCTTACCTTTATCCTTCCGAATTCAAGTGCTGATAGTATGCCAAAGACAGCAGCAGCAGGGAAAATATATCTGTAATTGTATGTGGACTTCTCCAGTATCAATCCTGCGGCAATTGAGGATAGTATCCAAAAGGATGCGCTGCCTACCCGCACATAGCCCATGAGCCCGCCCCTTTCTTTATCAGGATAGTTTGTCTTCATAACAGAGGCATATGATGGGAATGGGATGGCTGTTATTACCATGAAGACAAATATTAGCAGTGTGTAGGGAAACGGGGTTGTGATAAAAAACATGGCGAAAAACACACCCCTGCCAACGACATTGGGCCATACCACATACCACACCCTGCCCTTGCCGAGTATATCCGCTGTCCAGAAAACTGCAAAGGCAGTTGCAATATATGGTGCGGCTGTGAGGAGAGAAATCTGTAATTCTGTTGCACCAATCTTCCTTCCGATTATTGCTATGAAGGGCAGAACACAGCCGCCAAATATGCCAAAAAGGGCTGCTGCCTTTATGTCATAATAAAATGTATGTCTGACCCGCAGTGGAAGTGCTTTTATCCTATTAAGCATATGCTGATACTATATATTATTTGGAAAATTAAGACAAAAAGTAATTGTAAACCTTGTTATCTGAATTTTGACATATAAAACCTTGACACACTTTTTTTCATATTATATAGTAAGCACTCACTTACTTATAACGCATTGTCTGAGATTATTTTTATGACTCCCGGAAAGATAAAGAGAATGACAAAAAAAGAAAGAATGCCCCTTATTGCAAATGCGGCAAGAGACCTGTTTGCCCAGAAGGGATTTAAAGGGACTACAACAAGGGAGATAGCAAGAAAGGCGGGCGTAAGTGAGGCTATTATATTTAAGTATTTTTCAAAAAAGGATGCCCTCTATTCTGCAATTATTGATTCAAGGTGTAATGACACAACAGGGCAGTCACGGCTCATGAAGGCACTTGAAGGAAAGAGCGGGAGAAATATATTTCGTGAGGTGGCAAGGTTTTTGATAACAGAAAATCAAAAAGACCCTTCTTTCTTAAGGCTGATACTGTTCAGTGCATTAGAGGGGCATGACCTTCTGGACATCTTTATGAAGACTAAAGGAATGGAATTTATAAGTTTTCTTGCAGGGCATATAAAATCGCTTACTGATACAGAGGCGGCAAAAGATATTGAACCGATTGTTGCTGCAAGGGCATTTATGGGCATGGTGCTTTATTACAGTATTTCCCAAGAGGTTTATGGACTCAAAAGATACTTTAAGATGCCGAATAAGAAGGTCATAGATACATTTATAGATATATTTTTTGAAGGCATTGAAAGGAGGCAGGCATGATAAAAAGTCAAAAGTCAAAAGTCAAAAGTCAAAAGTTTTTATTATTTTTACTGCTCACTGTTTACTGTTCACTGCTCACCCTTTCTCTTGCCTTTGCTGAAGAGAGGGTTATTACAATGCAGGAGGCTTATGATCTTGCCTTGACAACCCATGAATCAATAAAACTTGCTCAGGAGGACCTCCATCAGGCATATACGGGATTTGACAAAACACTTTCCAATATCCTGCCCACTGTAACAGCAGAGGCAGCGCACACCCAATATTCAAAAGACAAAACCTCTAATACCTCCACTATCCAGCCAGAAAATAGTTCAACACTTAGTCTAAAACTTTCTCAGCCGCTGTATTCAGGCGGCAAAGATAAAAGTGTAAGGAAACAGGCACGGAATAAGATAGGTTCTTTCAGAGAGGGGCTTGATCTTGCAAAAGAAGATATTGTGTACAATGTATCAGTGGCATACTACAATTTATTGAAGGCTGAAAGGGATATGGACATAAAAGAATCTGCACTTAAAAGGGCAGAGGAACAGACAAGGGTGGCAAAGGCAAGGTTTAAGGCAGGTGAGGTTGCGAAGGCAATTGTTTTAAGGGCGGAGGCAGAGGCGGCGGGCGCGGGTGCAGAACTTGCAAGGTCAAAGGCTGGACTTGATATTGCAAATACCCGACTTGCACGGCTGATAGGGATTGATGGCAATTTTAAGGTTACACCGCCTGCACCTCTGTCAGCGCCAAAAGATATTGAAAAACTCATTTTAACTGCCTTTGATAAAAGGAAGGATTATATTCGGATATCAATTGATGAGGAGATTGCAAAGGAAGGGGTTGCATATGCAAAGGGGAATTTCATGCCCAGTTTGAAGTTTGATGGAACATATTCCAGAAAAGACCAGGAACCTTCATCATCGTCTCTTAACAGAGAAAGCATATACGGTACTATCACCCTTACATTCCCATTTTTTGAGGGCTGGCTCAGAACATCAGAGATGAAGGAGGCAAAGAGCAAGGTGCGGCAGGCTGAACTCAAGAGACTGAATATGAAAAGGGATATTGAAAAAGATATTAGAGAGGCATTTTATAATGTTGACGCTGTTGCCTCTACAATCCCTCCCCTTGAAAAACAGGTTTTGTATGCAGAGGAAAATTATAAACTCGTTTTTAAGCAGTTTAAATATGGACTTGCAACAAATGCGGATGTGGTGGATGCAAATTCAACACTTATATCCGCACAAAAAGGGCTTTCCAATGCTGTATACGATCTGCAACTCGCTATTATTGAACTGCAAAAAAAGTCAGGGGTTTTGATGGAGGAAGTGGAAAATCAACTGTCTGTTTTAAGTTACAACAAGTTACCAGACAAATAGGAAAGGGCTTATGGATAAAATTATAAATAAAAAGATTAAACTGCTTATTGTTCATTGCTCATTGCTCATTTTGCTCACGCTCTTTTTTCAATCCTGTTCCTCTGACAAAAAACCTGCAGAAAAAGAAAAACCTCAAAAACCTTTAACAGCCCATATTGACGGTAAGGCAATAAAGATTAAAACTGCAAATGTTGAGGCAAGGACTATAGAAAGAATGGTTGAGATTACAGGCACACTCGCAGCATGGGAAGAGGTAACTGTCAGCAGTGAAGTGTCTGGAACAATACAGGGTGTCTTTGCAGATTTAGGAGATGCGGTTAAACAAGGGCAGGTTGTATTAACTTTTGACTTAAGAGAGCCTGCAGCAAACCTCAAGGCAGCAGAAGAAAACTTAAAGACAAATGAAAAAAATTATGAAAGGGTTCTGGCACTTAGAAATGATGCCCATACAAATCTTAAAAGATATGAAGGGCTTTTTGCAGAAGATGTTATATCAAAAAAAGATATGGATGCGGCATTAACCCAGTATTATGTGCAGGAGGCTTCCCTTAAGCAGGCAGAGTCCATGATAAATCAGGCAAAGGCACAGGTTATTATTGCAAAAAAACATTTGGCTGATACAGAAATCCTTTCGCCTATTTCAGGTGAAGTTAAAAAAAGGTTTGTGTCAGCAGGCGAAACTATACAGGCAAAAACCCCTTTGTTTATTATTGTAAAAAACGACCCCTTAAAATTAAAGACACAGGTTTCTGAACAGTTTGTTGGGGAGATAAAAGTCGGACAGGGTGTAAGGGTAGCAGTAGATGCATTCCCTGAAAGAGTATTCACAGGAAATGTTACGAGAATAAGCCCTGCTGTTGATGAAAAGACAAGGGCAATGGATATAGAGGTAAGGATTCCAAATCCAAAACGGCTCTTAAAATCAGGGCTATTTGCCAAGGGTAATATTCTTACGAAAAGAGAAAGCAATGTTCCCTTTGTCCCTGAAGGCGCTGTTTATTCATTTGTAGGTATAAATAAGGTGTATGTGGTGAAGGATGGCAAGGTTCAGGACAGACCTGTAAAAACAGGGGTTCGGGAAAATGGGTTTGTAGAGCTCATTGAAGGCGTAAAGCCCGGCGAAATAGTTGCAGCCAGCAGCCTTGACCAGTTGTTTGAAGGCGCGAAGGTAGAAGTGAAATAAATATTAAAAATCAAAATGCAAAATGCAAAATGCAAAATCAAAATGTAAAAATGAATTACATCAATTTTAATTTTTGATATTTAATTTTTGATATTTCTTTAATCTATGTCCCTCTACGAAATATGTGTCCGAAGGCCTGTGTTTGCCACAATGCTTGTTATGTCATTTGTGGTGCTGGGTATATTTTCCTTCAGGGAATTGGGCGTTGACCTGTTCCCTAAGGTTGACCTTCCAACCATTACCATTACGACAAAACTTGAGGGCGCAAGTCCTGAAGAGATAGAAGACCAGATTACAAAGAGGATAGAAGAGGTTGTAAACACAATAAACGGCATTGATGAACTCCGCTCAACCACCATTGAAGGACAGTCTCAGGTCTTTGCCACATTCATCCTTGATAAAGACATAAATGTTGCTGCAAATGAGGTAAGGGAAAAGGTTTCAGGCATTGTCTCCAGATTCCCTTTAGGCACAGATGCGCCTATTATAGAAAAATTTGACCCTGATGCCTCTCCTGTTATGGCAATTGCTGTGTCAGGCGCCCGCTCTGCAAGGGAAATCACAGAACTCGCAGAGAAGAAACTCAAAAGACAGTTGGAGATCGTAAAGGATGTAGGGGCTATCTCACTTGTCGGCGATAGGAAAAGGGAAATCCAAATCTTTATAAATCCTGACAGACTTTCCGCATACAACCTCTCAATCCAAAAAGTAAAGGACGCTGTAAAAAAACAGAATGTGGAAATCCCCGGCGGCAAGATCACATGGGAGACGCGGGAACAAGGCATCAGGACACTGGGAAGGCTGAATGATATTGAAGACTTCAACAACCTGATAGTCGCTGACTATAAAGGAAATCCGGTGAAGATTAGGGACATTGGCTCTGCAGTTGATGGAGAGGAAGAACCAAGAACGCTCTCCCGTCTTGACGGCAATAATGCGGTCTCCCTCCTTATTAGAAAGCAGTCAGGCACAAACACTGTTCAGGTAACTGACAGAATCAAGGAGAAACTCAAATCCATTAAAAAAGACCTGCCTCCGGACATAAAGACTGAAATCGTAAAAGACCAGTCAAAGTTTATAAAAAAATCTGTGTCTCAGGTTGAAGAGCATCTGCTCCTTGGCGCTGTGTTTGCCTCCCTCATTGTCCTTTTTTTCATAAGGAATTTAAAGACTGCCTTTATTGCAAGCATTGCCATACCCACATCTATCATCTCCACATTTTTTGCCATGCGCTACATGGGTTTTACACTAAACAATATGACGCTCCTTGCCCTTTCTGTATGCACTGGCATTGTCATAGATGACGCAATCATTGTCCTTGAAAACATATTCAGACATATAGAAGAAGAAGGCAGAGACCCGTTTGAGGCAGCAATAAAAGGCACAAAGGAGATTGCCCTTGCTGTTATGGCAACAACCCTTTCGCTTGTTGTCATATTCCTCCCTGTTGCATTTATGGGAGGGACTGTCGGCAGGTTTTGGAAGAGTTTCGGCATAACCGCCACATTCGCCATAGGCATATCACTCCTTGTATCTTTTACGCTTACGCCAATGCTGTCTTCAAAATTATTAAAGCCAAAGAAAAGAGAAAAGGCAGGGTCAAAAAAATCTTTATTCTACAGCCTCATTGAGAGCGGTTATATGCGGCTGCTTAAGTTGTGTCTGAAACACAAATTCATAACAATCCTCATTGCTGTCGGCATCTTATTGTCAACAATTGCGATAGGAAAGGCATTAAAGTCTGAATTTATTGTTGATGATGACATGAGCGAGTTTGATGTAATCGTTGAAACACCGCCGGGCTCATCATTGAAAAGCAGCGCTCAAGTTTTAAACGAGATAGAGACAGAAATCAGAAAAAGCCCTGAAGTAGTCCACACATTTATAAACATCGGCGTCAGGGGACAGTATATCTCAAATGTTACAGACGCCTCTGTCTATGTTGGACTAAAGCACATGTCTGAAAGGAAGCGGAGCCAAAAGGAAATCATGCAGGATGTGAGAAACAGACTAAAGAGATTTAACTTGAGGATTAGCATTCAAAACATAAACCTTGTATCAGGAGGCGGCTTCAGGCAAACGCCCTTCAACCTTGTAATAAGGGGTCCTGAACTTGACAAACTTGATTACTATTCAAAGACCCTCATAAAAAAACTGTCAAATATGCCCGGTTTTGTTGACACAGACACAGGGCAAGCGCTCCGTCATCCTGAGATTCAGGTCAGCATAGACAGGGAAAAGGCTTCTGATTTGGGTGTAAATGTTGAAAGTGTTGCAAGCACCCTGCGGACAATGGTTGGCGGTGAAAAGGTTGGACTATTCCGTGAGGCTGGGGAGCAGTATAATATAAGACTTAGGTTGATAGAGGACTATAGAAAATCTGCAAACCAGATACCAAACCTTACAGTGCCTGATTCAAGCGGCGGTCTTGTTAAATTAAACAACATAGCCCGCATGGAATATGGCACAAGTCCTGCACAGATTGACAGGTTTGCACAGGAAAGGCAAATCAGCGTGGTATCAAACCTCTTTAACAAACCCCTTGGCGAGGCAGTAAGTGACGCAAATAAGTCCCTGAAAGAAATCAACCTTGCGCCGGGATACGCAGCATCATTCATAGGCAGAGGGAAACTCATGCAGGAGGCATTCTACAATTTTATGCTCGCATTTTTAATGAGCCTTGTATTTATATATATTGTCCTTGCTGCACAGTTTGAAAGTTTCAGCCATCCTGTTACAATAATGACTTCTATATTCCTGAGCATACCTTTCGGACTATTAAGTCTATACTTATTTGGCGGCACGCTTAATATATACAGCGTTATGGGGCTTTTCGTTTTAATCGGCGTTGTAAAAAAGAATGCCATACTTCAGGTGGATTATACAAACACACTGAGGGCACGGGGGATGTCAAGATATGATGCGCAGATAGAGGCAAATCAGGTAAGGCTTCGTCCGATTTTAATGACAACCCTTGCAATCATTGCAGGCATGCTCCCTGTTGCTATGGGAAGGGGAGACGGCTCTGCATCAAGGGCGTCTATGGCAATTGCTGTTGTGGGAGGACAGGCATTCTGCCTTTTGATTACACTTTTAATTACACCTGTGGTTTATGCGTTTTTTGATGATGTAAAAGAGTTTGTGAAAAGATTGAGAAAATAGTTCACGCTGAAAAACGCCTATCTGTTTATTCTAAAATATTTTCCCTGTCAATACAAAGTGAAAATGTCATCCCCTTTTTGCTCTTTTTGCTTGCGCAGACAGGCGGGCTGTGGCGAGGTGAAGTAAAAATAATTGACATATTATCTATGATAGATGTATCCTTTTTATAGAAAAAGGAGGCTGTGAATATGAAGGCTACTCTTAAGAAAAGACTTCCTGAAATTGTTTTGAAGAACGGCAAACCCTCGGCAGTTATTTTGAACATAAATGTCTATCAGGAGATGCTGGAGCAGATTGAAGATGTGGAAGATTTAAAGATGCTTGCAGATATGAGAAAAAGACCTCTTAAGTTCAGAAGCCTTGACGATTTCGTGAAGGGGCATAACCCTCGTGTATGAGGTTTATCTTGAGAGGTCTGCCGAGCGTGACCTGAAAAGACTTTCCGCAGAAGATTACCGCCGCATCATCCCGCATATCAAAGCCTTGAGCAATAATCCAAGACCTTTGGGCTGCCGTAAGATCACTGGTTCAGAAAGTGATTGGCGTATCAGGGTTGGAAACCATAGGGTTATCTATGAGATTGACGAAAAGGCAAAACTGATAAAGGTGATGAAAATCAGACACAGGCGTGAAGTGTATCGCAAGTAAAAATACTGTCTGCCTGTGCGTTGCACGCAGACAGGCGGGCTGTGGCGAGGTGAAAAGAGCTATTTTATAGAATACTCCTTCTTAACTTTTTGTATAATCTCTTCCAATAATGCAGGTCTCAAGAAAAGCGTTGTCTCGTTTGGGATTTTACGAAGCAACTCTACAACTTCTTTTGCTGTTCTCCTCTTTTTGCGAATTGTCCTTAAGATGATGCCGATAGTTCCATGCACCCTATACCCGAGTTCCTCGCCTGCCAGACGTGCTGCGGCATCATCTGGGAAGGAAAAGGTTGTTTGAGGAAATAGGGGCGAGGCTTGATAAATTGTCAAAATAAAAGATTTGACCCCTTTCCGAACGACCCCTTTCCGAACCCGACACACCTTTCACAGAAGATAATAATTGCTGCAAAGGCAGGGGAAGAAAAGGAATAGATACAATCTATACTCTATCAGGGTTCACGATACACTTACTATCTTTAAAAACCCTACAAAATAATCAACCCCTGACCATAATGTGAAAATAAGGGCAGGGTATAAGAGAATTATCCCGATACTATGGAAATCAATTCCCAAAAACGGGTAATGGATTAGAAGAGGGATTGCTGCTGCAATCTGGAATGCTGTCTTGTATTTACCAAGATTACTGGCTGATATAACAATCCCTTCCTTTGAAATAACTGCCCGAAGCCCTGTAACAGCGATCTCCCTTCCCACAATAAGGCTTACCATCCATGCAGATACCCTGTCCGCAGGTATGAGCATTATCAGCACAGTCATTATAAGTAGTTTATCCGCAAGCGGGTCTAAAAATTTACCAAGCGATGTTGTTATATTCATCCGCCTTGCAAGATAGCCGTCAAGCCAGTCTGTAAGGGCTGCGAGGCTGAATATAGCAGCGGCCAGCAGGCTGTAGTATTGGGTTGGATTGAGAAGTATGACTATGAGCAGCGGCGCAGAAACGATTCTTGAAAGGGAAAGGACATTGGGGATATTCCATATATTTTTTGTCATTATTTAGTTGTAGGGCTAAAGCCCTTCCCTGTGGTCTTTTCATCCCTGACAATAAGCCCATCTTTAAAAAGAACCTGCCTCTTTGCATAGTCGGCAATATCGTGTTCATGTGTAACCATAATAATTGTTATGTCATTTTCCTGATTTAATCTTTGGAAGATGCCCATAATTTCAATGCTTGTTTGAGAGTCCAGATTGCCTGTTGGCTCATCAGCAAGTATTAGAGATGGATTATTTACAAGCGCCCTTGCTATTGCAACCCGCTGCTGCTGTCCGCCTGACAACTGATTTGGCATACGGTGTTCCATACCAGTAAGCCCCACATCCTTCATTGACTCTAAAGCCTTTTCCCTGTCCTTCCGTGATACAGAGGCAGTATATTTTAATGGAAGTATGACATTCTCAAGGGCAGTTACCCTTGCAAGGAGGTTAAAACTCTGGAAGACAAAACCTATCTTTTTATTGCGGATTTCTGCCTGTGCATCCCTTGTGAGTTTGCTTACATCCTGACCATCCAGAAAATAAAACCCATTTGCAGCCGTATCAAGACATCCGATTATGTTCATAAAGGTTGATTTCCCTGAACCAGATGGCCCCATCACAGCAGCAAACTCACCTCTTTCTATTTGTAAACTTACACCTTTTAAGGCAGGAAAACCACAATCACCTGTACGGTATATCTTGACAAGGTCTTTAACCTCTATGAATGCCGACATATTATCTCAATGACCTTGGAATGCCCTGTGAACTTGATTTGTTGACAGCGGTTTTTTTGTCTGTATATTCTAAAACCACAGCACTTCCCTCTTTTATATCACCATCTGTTATCTCAGTGTGCGTACCATTACTAATGCCTGTCTTTACTGAAACAGGTATTACTTGACTGCCTTTTAGTACCCATATCTTTTTACCCTTTGTATGCGGCTCTTTCTGAACCTTTTCTATATCTTTATCCTTTGGTTTAAATCGTAAGGCAGCATTAGCCACCATCAGGACACCTTCTTTTTTTGCCACAAGTAGAGATACATTTGCTGTCATACCTGGTTTTAATTTAAGTTCCCTGTTATCAACCTCTATTACGCTGTCATATGTAACAACATTTTGTATTATCTGCGGTGCATTCCTTATCTGAGACACCTTGCCTTTGAATGTATATTCAGGATATGCGTCAACTGTAAATATAGCCTCCTGTCCCCAAAATACCATACCTATATCCGATTCATTAACATTTGTATTTACCTGCATCTTTGTTAAGTCCTTTGCAATTGTAAAAAGTGTTGGGGTCTGAAAAGAAGATGCCACAGTCTGTCCCACATCAACATTGCGGGAGATTACAATGCCATTGACAGGTGAGATAATCCTTGTGTGCTGGAGGTCAAAACTGACAGCATCAAGGACTGCCTGATTTTGTTTTACCTGCGCAGCAGATGTCTTATGCTGCGCCTCAGCAGAACTTAACTGTGCAAGATTGGACTGATAGATTGACTGCAAACTTAACAACTGTGCAGATAAAGAATCGTAATTATAAAGGGCATTGTCCATATCCTTCTGGCTTACAAGTTCCTCATCCCACAGTTTTTTAGTCCTGTCCAGATTACGTTTTGCATCCTCTACAGCAAGTTTTGCCTTGTCCATATCTGACCTGGAAGCCATAAGTTTTGCCTTTATGTTTTCTATATTTGCCTTTGCATTTTCTACGCCTGCCTTACTGGATTCAAGGTTTGCCTCTGCCTGCCTTACCTTTGCAACAAATGGCACATCATCTATAAGCGCTATCACCTGCCCCTTTTTAACAATGGAATTAAAATCAGCATATATCTCCTTTATTGTGCCTGAAACCTGAGTTCCAATCAGAACAGTTGTAACAGCATTCAATGTCCCTGATGCTGATATGCTTGATTGTATATCACCCCTTTCAACCCTTGCAGTCTTATATTTTATATCTTGAGCCTTTTTACTGAATATAAAATACCATCCTAAAATTAAAATCAAAACAATTGCCAACAATATTATAATCTTTTTTATCATACGCCCTTAGCCCTTAGCCCTTTATTTATCATATCAATGCCTCCACAAACCCTTCTGCGCTGAACTCCTGAAGGTCTTCTGCATCTTCACCAACACCTATATAGCGGATTGGTATCTTTAGTTCATCTGCAATAGCAACAACAATACCCCCTTTTGCAGTGCCGTCAAGTTTTGTAAGCACAATGCCGGTTACGCCAATTGTCTCATTAAAGAGCCTTGCCTGACTCAGTGCATTCTGCCCTGTAGATGCGTCCAAAACAAGAAGGATTTCATGGTGTGCAGAAGGCATTTCTCTATTTATAACCCTCTTTATCTTTTTTAACTCTTCCATCAGATTTGTCTTTGTATGGAGTCTTCCTTCAGTATCAAGTATTAAAACATCCACACCCCTTGCATTACTGGCCTTCATTGCATCAAATGCAACTGCAGCAGGGTCGCTGCCGTGAACATGTTTTATTATCTCACACCCCACCCTTTTTGCCCATACATCTAACTGCTCTACAGCTGCTGCCCTGAATGTATCACCTGCTGCAAGCATAACCTTTTTGCCGTCCTTCTTGAACCTTTTAGCAAGTTTTCCGATAGTTGTTGTCTTGCCAACACCGTTTATACCCACCATCATAATTACAAAAGGTTTGTGTTCAAATGCCTTGACTACAGCATTACTACACATCCGAGACCCTTTAAAAATATCTAACACTACCTCTTTTAGATAACATTTAAACTCTTCAATATCCGTTGTTTTAGGTTTATCTTTCAATTTTTCAAGGATTTTTAAAGAGGTGTTCACCCCTACATCAGAACTTACAAGGATCTCTTCCAGTGCATCTGAAAATTCCTGCCTTGATGCGGTATTTAAAAATATCCCTTTGAGTTTATCAGTAAAACTATTATGGGTCTTTGCCAGTCCTTGTTTAAGTCTATTAAATATATTTTTCATATACCATCAAATAACATAAAAAATGGCTCTTAATAAAGAGATATTTTTAAAAACTTGCTCAAAAAACTGCTTGACTGCGCTATTAAGAAAGTTATAATCTTTGTCCATGCCTAACCGTATCATAAATTCCATCTGTTCTAAAAGCCAAATCAGTTTTACTAAACTCACCGCATATATTGCCCTAATCATCGTTGCCGCATCAATCGCTGTCATTTTTATTGGCGCAGGAATCATAAGAGACAAGGCGATTCATGACTTGGCAAGACAAGAGGCAAAACAGACAAGCCAGTTTGTATTTCAATCCCTTTATTCCGCAATGAGCAAGGGGTGGACAAAGGATGAGATTAAAGACATAGTAAAAAGGTTGAACAGTGTTCAGCCAAACATGGAGATAATTGTAGTAAGGGGTGAGCCTGTTATCAGGCAGTTTGGCGAGATACCGGGTGAAAAAGAGCTCATGGAAAAGGACCCCATGTTAATGAAGGCATTAAAAGGCGAAGATATACTGCTGAAAAACGACATATTACTTAAATACTATTACCCTGTTATTGTGCAGAAGGAGTGCCTTAAATGTCATAATAAAGCAAAAGAAGGGGATATAAATGGTGTAATCAAGGTTACTTATCCCATACAGAACCTGAAGGTCTCACTTGATTTTCTTATAAATGCAGGGGTTATATCATTTGTAGTCTTTATGATAGTAACCCTTTCCCTTTTCTATCTTGCTGTCAAAAGGTTTCTAATAAGCCCGATACTGAATCTGGTAAATGTTATAAGCGGGATTGCTACAGAGGCA